>JBBJMD010000132.1:0-11334 GCA_037719925.1 Ferruginibacter sp. | reverse complement strand
TTCGAGCGGCATGGTTATTTCTCCCCCTGCTGAAAGTAACTGAAAAAATTTGTCTGCTTCAGCTTCTCTTTCGGGATGTACGGTCAGGGAAAAATTATTACCCGGAGAAAGTTTTTGTCCCATTGATTCTACAAAATCAGTCGCCATCAGGGTATCATTGTTTCCAATTGGTAAAGCGATATGCATCACCTTTTGCTTGTCATCATCTGACATCTGGTCTTCAAAGGGCGTGTCTTTAAAACGTTCCAGAACGGTGAATTCTCCACCAAATACAGATTTCTAAAAAATTGAATGGCTCTTCGGTGTTGCCATTAAAATTTAAATATGGATTTAATTCCATTGTTGTCGTTTTTTGGTTTGTAATAAAATATACTTGCCGGCAATTTTTTTTTTAAGCCGTTTATTGTTGCAGTCACGATTTTTCAAGAACGCCTTTTAACATAACAAGGCTCGATTCGATGTCTTTGCCCAAAATATTATCCATGAAAAGGTTCATAAAATTTAATGGATATGTAGATTTACCTTTCATCCCCCATTTTACTTTTGTTTGATTTGGTGAAAGAGACTCGGTTACAATTGGTGCAGTTGCTATGCCTTCGAAGGGTTTCTCGAACCTTACTTCTACATCCACGCTTTTTCCCTCCACAATGTTTTTTATTTCCTGTTCGCCTTTCCCTGCATCCTTATTGCCATCCCAGGCATACACAAAACCAACGGTGCCATCCGTTCCCCTGAAATCTTTTTTCATGCCAGGATCCGTCCTAACCCATTTGCTGTAATTATCCTGGTTTTTCAGATGCTTCATGTAATTGAAAACCTGCTCTTTCGGTTTATTTATCGTGACCTCGCGCTCAACTGTATACTCTTTTTTTACAAATAATGCAATGATCAAAGGGATAGCGATAAGGATAACAATGATGATCGCAATTTTTTTTATGATTTTCATAACTATTTTTTATAGTTTTTTTTTTCGTGCATCTCGTTATGATTTACACCAAAGCATAATTCCAACATTTCGCATGCCTTTTTTGAAAAGGCCACTAAACTTCGCCTATGCATTTTCTAGTAGAATTCCATATTAACGGGGCACGTACCTAAATAAAAAATGCTTTTAACTATTTCTTTTCCCTGTTGGAATGGTTAGCTTTCATAAACCATATCATGATTCCATATAATTTAAAGCCTTGTACCCCAGAAGCCTGCGCCATAGCGCTAACTGCCCTATACAGTTGGCTTCCCTGTAGATGGTAAAGGAAATCAAGTCATAAAAACTCATCTTTTCTCCAGGCATTTCAAAAGGCTTGTTTAGTCGCTCATCAGTTACGGTTAAAAGCGCATCCCTAAGTAAGGGGCTGATTATTTCCCAGTCCTTATTAAAAGAGTCCAGGGGCGGATAGCGCATGCCTTCCTGGATGCCTTTATGATCATGAAATAATTCATTGGCAGATTGTGAAAGGTTAATTCCCAACTCCTTCGCCAACTCATATCTTTCCTGAACGAGGCTACCCGTTAGCCAGGCCATATGATTTGCTTTTGTATTGAGGCGGTTATGCGCGTCATCATTTGATATCCCTTCCAGGGCCTTACCTAAAAAGCTGGTATGCATATCAAATAAAACAAGGTGAGCATACATCCTGGCACTGGTGGTATTTTTTTCCATGATCATGTTGTTTAGTGGAGTAAAGTTGTGTCAAATTGATTGTTTTTTTTTATTGATAAGTATAAAGCTCCTATGCAGGTCATAGTAGATTGCAAATATATTGCCATACAATCCGGTTAGAGGGGTGTGAACACGGCAATCTCAGGGTTGATTGCGACAATATTATTTCATACTTTTGAAATATGAAGCATATATCAATCCTTGTTCCAAGAGGTGCAATTTTAGGGAGCCTCGAAGGTTCGCGCCAGTTATTTACCCAGGTAAATGAATTTTTTAAAGCCAGGGGAGAGCCTCCTTTATTTAAAGTGCAATTGGTGGGACTATCCAAAGGAATCAAATTAAGCGGTGGATTATTTACGGTTAATGTCGAACTGCTAATCGATGAAGTTGACAAAACGGACCTCATTATTATACCCGCTCTTGACGGCGAGAAAACCAATGCTATTGAGAAGAACCGCGATTTTATTCCGTGGATCCAAAAACAATATGCCAATGGGGCGGAAGTTGCCAGCCTCTGCATGGGGGCTTTTTTATTAGCTTCTACCGGTTTGTTAAAAGGGCGTAAATGCGCTACTCATTGGATGGCCACAAATGAATTCAGGAAAATGTTCCCGGATGTTAACCTCGTCACTGAAAAGATCATTACCGATGAACAGGGAATATATTCAAGCGGGGGTGCCTTTTCTTACCTGAATCTTATTTTGTACCTGATCGAAAAATATGCGGGCCGTGAAATGGCGGTTCTATCCGCTAAGGTTTTCGCAATTGAGATTCAAAGGGAAAATCAATTATCCTTTACCATATTCCAGGGCCAGAAAGAACATTTGGATGAGCCTGTAAAGAAAGCGCAAATTTTTATCGAAGAGAATTTCCAGGATAAAATAACTGTTGATCAACTGGCATCCATGCTTGCAGTTGGCCGCAGGAACCTGGAGCGCAGGTTTAAAAAAGCCACAGCCAATACCGTAGTTGAATATATCCAGCGCGTAAAAATTGAAGCGGCTAAAAATAGCCTTGAATCATTTCGCGATAATATAAACGAAGTAATGTACAAAGTGGGTTATACTGATCCAAAAGCTTTTCGAAATACCTTTAAAAAAATTACAGGTGTATCACCAATCGAATACCGAAATAAATTTAACCGCGAAACCCAGGCCCATGCATATCCATGACCCGGAGCAGTTGCAAAATGTTTGAATGAATTTTAATGAAAAAATTGGCAAGGATAATCAATTAGTATAATGAAGTCGACCGTACGCGCAGTTTTAGACCATTGTATCCGGTAAATTTGTAAAAAAGTAAGATAAACGGCACGTAATTATGAGTATACACCACATTAAAAATGCAGGCGAATCATTAACTTAAGGAACAATAATTTGTATTCCCACAAAAGACGATTATGAGCAACCTTTTTAATAAAATTATAGATGGTAAGCAGTTTAACTTTCAACCCATCGAATTCGGTAACCATTTAGGTTATCATGTTGACGTAAAAGATGAGGAAGGTACACGCTGGGAATTCAGCATCTTGCATGCAGATGAAAAGGACAGTACCAAAATGAAGATCGAAGGCGTTAAACTACCACCCTGGATCATGGGGCTCCAGGCAACACTTATTAGTGTGATCAATGAGCAGGGATGATGGTCCTGCTGCTTTTTCATCAAATTGTTACAGCCATTTCCCTTTATTTACAGGCTGGAATACAAGCGGCGCATATTAAGCTGCTTTCCAATCCGCGGCCTTTTTGCAGATAAATCATTGCTTATGAGCATCCGGATTTTTATTACGGGAGGTACCTTCGATAAAGAATATAATGAGATCAACGGCCAATTATATTTTAAGGATACGCACTTAAGTGACCTCCTCGAAATGGGGCGCAATAAAGTTTCAGTGGAAATCAGAACGCTAATGATGATAGATAGCCTTGAGATGACAGAAGAGGATCGTACGCTGATCGTGCACCAATGCAAATACTGCGATGAAAACAAGATAGTGATTACCCACGGTACTGATACCATGGCGGACACCGCCAGGATATTGGCAGGGGAGATCACTGATAAAACAATCATACTTACCGGTGCCATGATACCAATCAAATTTGGTAGCTCCGATGGCTTATTCAACCTCGGGAGCGCGCTCGCGTTTGCACAGGCATTACCTGCAGGTGTGTATGTAGCAATGAATGGAAAATATTTCAATTGGGACAATGTCCGTAAAAACAAGCTGACAGGAATTTTTGAGGAAATAACATAATAATGCAGAAGAAGAGAACAAAATTTACCCATGCCTTGCACAGCCACGCATTATTTCTTTGTTGATCATTATAAAGTAAAATTAAACGCTATGCGAGCATTTCTCCCGGTTAAACTAAGTACACTTTTTATTTCCCTGTTTATTTCCTCCCTCACTTTTTCGCAATTTAAAGTAGTTGGATATGTACATCCGGGGAAGCGGCAGGGCCCAGACCTTAATAAGATTTCATTTCAACGGCTTACACACCTCAATATAGCATTCGTGAACCCTGATTCGGCCGGCAACCTGGTACTACCAGCCGGCTTTGATAGCCTGGTTCAAAAAGCACATGAGTATCATGTGAAGGTACTTGTATCGCTGGGAGGGGGCTCTCATAATCCATTTATTGCCGGTATGATAAATGATACAAACAGGAAGCTGTTTGTTCAACAGCTGGTTCAGCTTACTGCAGACCATAACCTGGATGGTATTGATGTTGACCTCGAGGGAGATGCGATTGATAAACATTACGATCCTTTCATAAGCGATCTTTCCGCCGGCCTGAAGTCAATGGGCAAACTACTCACTGCTGCATTCGCCAGCTGGAATGCCGAGATAATCCCTTCTTCAGCTCTTGAAAAATTTGATTTTATTAATGTAATGTCGTACGACCAGACCGGTCCCTGGAGGCCCAACCAGCCTGGCCCGCACGCTACATATATCAAAGCCGAAGAAGACCTTCATTACTGGACAGGCACCCGTGGAATGCCCAAAAATAAGGTTAACCTTGGCCTGCCTTTTTATGGTTATTGTTTCGGAACGAAATACGGAGAAAGCATGTCTTATGGTGATATCGTAACCAGTTTTCCCGGGGCAGATACAACGGATATAATCCTGCCTGAAGGAGGGGGCGCAATATACTTAAACGGGTTAAATACCATTCAGCGCAAAACTGCAATGGCGCTTCAAAATGCCGGGGGTATTATGATCTGGCAGCTATTGCAGGATGCGGAAGGTGATAAATCGCTCTTGCTGGCAATCGAAACAATTATAAAAACTGCGGAAACACCTTAAAATGGGTTGCTGCCGGAACCACCATTAAATTTAATTGATTCATTGCGTTCCACCATGGTTGCAATCCCTCTTTAATTAGGGGGATGATTAAAATTCTATGCAGGATATACCCTCGTCCAGGGTTGCCGGTTTAATGCTGCGGCCGGCGGTTAAATTATTACTCCCCTCTTTTATAATAATTATTCCAAACTGGTGTCTCCCTGTTATCACCTGCCTAAAAGACTTACTCATTAATGGCGCTGCTTCTTTAATTTTGCAATCCTACCTGTTTCTCAAAAGGTATAAAATCCAACACATGCCATTCACTGATCCTTTAAAAAAACGTAGCCGCTATTTTATTTTTCCCGCTGCTTTAATGTTCCTGCTAATTCAACCGGTCTTTCGCAACAAACCCGAAAAGCCTTATCAGATTCATTAAAAAAAGTATCAGCAGATTCAATTAGAACCATCGTAAATGACAGCATTCTTCCTAACCTGGTAGTAAAAGTGGCGGCCTATTCAGCCACTATCGACCATACGGATTTTATGATCAGGCGTAAATTTAAAATTACTCCGATTGCACTGAACCTTCCTGATATTGAAAGAAGAGTAAAAGGCTTTAAGTCGAGGCTCCAAAAAAAAGGCGGACTAATGAACCTCCGTAGCCTGAATAGTGGTGTGATCATTTTAAAAGAGATCTCAACTGACCTTGCAGCTTACCAACGAATCCTGACCAATTACAGCACAGCGCTTACCAAAAGTACGAAGTAAAAAATATCCTGCAAGATCCTGTCCTGAAATTGCAGGTAACTGATCCGATACTTATGGTACAATTGAAGGGTATACTGATTGATGGCACCGCGCTTGACTCGTTGCAGCGAAATACTATAGCAAAAGTTAATTTATTGCGCAACAAAGTATCGGTAAATTTATTAGAAACAACGGATATTATTTCTGACATGCGCTTTCTGACGACCACCTTTAAATTGGGCATGTGGAAACAGGAGGAACCGCCCTTGTTGAGGGCCACACAGGAAGATTATCAAAATAACCTGGTCGAAATTACGGGTAACGCCCTGTCCCGTTCCTTGAAGATAATTACAATATACCTGGCGGAGAAATGGAATGTGCTTACCGTTGGCCTGCTATTTTTTATATGTCTCTTTTCATGGACCTTACTCAATATAAGGCATGTAAAGCAACTCCTGAATGTTGAGGAGGTATTAGAACCCATGCGCTTTTTAAACCGGAGTGTACTAATAACTGGACTGATGGCTTTTTTTACCTACCTCCCTCTTTTTTTCGCCGATCCGCCGATGTCGTTACTGCATGCCTGTGAGTTGTTGCGCCTTATCTTCCTTTGCATACTCATCTATCCTTATTTAACCAGGCAGTCGAAGATTATATGGGTGCTGCTTTGTTTACTATGGACGTATTATGCACTGGATGATATACTCCTGGAATCTGCCCTGGATGAACGGAGGGGACTATTTTTTGCGGGTATTTTACTTTCCCTGCTTTGTGTGAATCTGATCATTACTAAAAAACCAAAGTTTATTAAGCTTCCTGAGTCACCGGCCACCAAAGTCATCCTGATTTTCACACTAACCCTCGCGTTCCTCTCCCTTATATTTAACCTTACCGGCCGTGCTTCACTGGCAAAAATCTTTGGTGTAGCCGCCATTCAAGCCCTTGTATTGGGCATTAGCCTGAAAATTTTTTGTGCCATGGTTCTGGAAGCAATATACCTGCAGTCCGAAGCGTATCAAAACAGCCGTTTTTCCGAATTTATTAATTACAGTGCGTTGCGAAAAAAGTTTCTCAGGATCCTGTGGGTATTTTCCGCTGTTGTATGGCTCATAACAATAACACGAAGCTTTACGTTGTATGATTCGATGGTACAGGCCCTTGGCTCCTTTTTCAGAACTACAAGAACCATTGGTAATATGGTTTTTACCTTTCAAAGCGTTGCCGTTTTTATCTGTATCATCTGGCTGTCTTCTGTGATTACCGGGATCATCAACTTTTTCTTTGGCAATGAAAGCACAGCGAATAATGCAAAAAGAAGTAAGCTTGGTTCGATGATGCTGCTGATACGTTTAGCGATATGGACGCTGGGTTTTAGCATTGCAGTTGCTGCGGCCGGTATTCCATTAGACAAGCTTTCTATCATGATCGGAGCGCTGGGCGTGGGCATAGGCTTTGGGTTACAGAATATAGTGAACAACCTTGTATCAGGGGTGATACTGGCATTTGAAAGGCCTATCCAGGTGGGCGACCTGATTGAAGTGGGAGGGAAGCTGGGGGTAGTAAAAGAGATTGGCGTGAGGTCCAGCAAGATCAACAACAACGAAGGCGCGGATATCATTGTGCCCAATGGCGACCTTCTTTCTCAACACCTCATCAACTGGACGATGCAGGACAGGAACAAGCAGGTAGAATTTATGCTGGGTATCCCTTACCAGGCCGATATTAAGGAAGTAAAAACGATCATCCAGGAAGTATTGACCCAAAATGAAAGGATAATGGAAACGCCCGGCCCTGCAGTGACCGTTCAGCAATTTGGCGATTGGGCCATCGACATGAAGGTACTCTTTTGGGTACACGATCTCACCGAAGCAGGTTTTATACGAAGCGGCGCTATGCTTCAAATCTATGAAAAGCTTGCTGATGCGGGTATCCAGTTGCAGGTGCGCAAAATTCCAACGGCTGATGAAATGTCAGAGCCCTCTTCCAATCTGCTGAAGCCTTCTTAACACACGAAGTGATTTGATATGCACGCCCACATCGCTCCCAAATGGACGTATATGATGCTGCTGTATGGAGCGCAATAACACCCATGAGTAAAAAATCAATTGAGATGAGTAACCAACAGTTGAATTTTCCGATTACGAACGGGCAAAGGAAGAACCGGAAACCCGTATTTGCATTGAAGGATAATTATTAAGGGAGCGGTTACCTTCACTTAAAAAAACACCATTAACCATAATTGATCACCAAGGGTAAATATCTTTTACAACTGGTAGGAAAGTTAATATTCAACACCTAATGAGATTTAGTGATATTTTTTCATTTTTTCGCTAATAACGATGGATATTTGCAAAATAATTGAATCATTAAACTCATTGATATGGCGGGTACCTTGTTTGATAAAGTGTGGGACGCACACGTAGTTAGAAAAATTGAAGATGGCCCGGATGTATTCTTTATTGACAGGCATTTTATTCATGAAGTAACCAGTCCGGTCGCTTTTTTAGGCCTTGAAGGGAGGGGGATTAAAGTAATGTTCCCTGAACATACTTTTGCAACCGCAGATCACAACACACCCACGATCAACCAGCATTTACCTGTCCAGGACCCATTATCAGCCAACCAATTGAAAGCACTGGAGCAAAATTCTGCCAGGCATGGAATTTCCCACTGGGGATTGGGTAATCCTAAAAATGGTATAGTGCATGTGGTGGGACCTGAAAATGGTATAACGCTTCCGGGAATGACCATCGTGTGCGGTGATTCACATACATCCACGCACGGCGCATTTGGCGCCATAGCATTTGGCATTGGCACATCGGAGGTAGAAATGGTGTTATCCTCTCAATGCATCATGCAGCCGAAGCCCTTAAAAATGCGTATCAATGTAAACGGCGTTTTAGGTAAGGCCGTTACGCCAAAAGATGTCACCTTATATATTATTTCAAAACTTACCACGGCGGGTGCTACAGGTTATTTTGTAGAATATGCGGGTGATGTTTTTGAAAAATGGTTGGAAGGCCGTATGACCGTTGCAATATGAGCATTGAAATGGGAGCCCGTGGCGGTATGATCGCTCCTGATGAAACTACTTTTTCTTATATAAACGGGCGCGAACTGGCACCAAAAGGAGCGGCCTGGGATAAAGCATTGGCCTACTGGAGAACACTGAAAACAGATGAGGGTGCTGCCTTTGATAAAGAATACCATTTTGATGCAGCGGATATTGAACCGATGATCACGTATGGTACCAACCCTGGAATGGGCATGGGCATTTCCAAATCAATACCAAAAGGTATTGATTTAAAGGGAGGCACCGCAACTTACGAGAAGTCATTGAACTATATGGGCTTTCATGAAGAGGAGGAAATGATCGGCAAAAAGGTAGATTATGTTTTTATTGGTAGTTGCACCAATGGCCGTATCGAAGATTTCAGGGCCTTTGCATCCATCATTAAGGGGAGGAAAAAGGCGGATCACGTAACAGCATGGGTAGTGCCCGGTTCCCATATTGTTGAAGAACAAATCAAGTCGGAAGGGATTTTAGAAATATTAACAGAAGCAGGTTTTTTATTACGGCAGCCCGGATGTTCTGCATGCCTGGCAATGAATGACGATAAGGTTCCGGCAGGCAAATATGCCGTGAGTACCAGCAACCGCAATTTCGAAGGAAGGCAGGGACCTGGGAGCCGTACTTTACTGGCCAGTCCTTTGGTTGCCGCTGCAGCAGCCGTTACCGGGTATGTTACCGACCCCAGGGACCTGATGTAAAGAAACCCACTGCTAGCCCATGGATCCATGACCGCCATTTTAAAAAGAACTGAACCTAAACGAACAACCAAACAAAACTAACTATGGCTTACGATAAATTTAATGTGCTTACAAGTACGGCGGTTCCCTTACCTATAGAAAATGTAGACACCGACCAGATCATCCCCGCACGTTTCTTAAAAGCTACCACCCGGGAAGGTTTCGGTGATAACCTGTTCAGGGACTGGCGGTACAATGCTGACAATAGTTTAAAGGAGGAATTTATACTGAACAACCCCATCTATTCCGGCAGGATCCTGGTTGGAGGCACTAATTTTGGAAGCGGCAGCAGCCGTGAACATGCGGCATGGGCTATCTATGACTATGGATTCAGGTGTGTAGTATCCAGTTTTTTTGCCGATATCTTTAAGAACAATGCCATCAATATGGGTATTTTACCGGTTCAGGTGAGCCCGTCTTTTTTAGAAAGGACATTTACTGCCATCGAGGCTGATCCCAATGCCAAATTTGAGATTAGTTTACCGGCGCAAACCATTACCATTCTCGCTACCCGCGAAAAAGAAACATTTGATATCAACGGGTATAAAAAACACAATCTCCTAAATGGCTTTGATGACATTGATTACCTGCAGGCAATGAAATCCCAAATTGATTCTTTCGCCGCTGCCCATGCCATTTAGTTTAAAGAACCCGGGGATCAGTGATGAAGTTTTAAGCATTGTCATTGACCAGGGTACCTTTCCCTCACGTTTTATTTTTAAACAATTACTACCTATTTGATACAGGCTCCACGATATCTGGAAATAATGGATACCACGCTCCGTGATGGTGAGCAAACAAGCGGTGTGTCGTTTTCCGCCTCGGAAAAATTGACCATTGCGCAGCTGTTATTAACCGAATTAAAAGTAGACAGAATAGAGATCGCTTCCGCAAGGGTATCGGAGGGTGAATTCCAGGCAGTAAAAAAAATTACGGATTGGGCAAAGGAGAACGGTTTCCTCCACTGTGTTGAAGTGCTCACTTTTGTAGATGGTGAAACATCTGTAAACTGGATGTTGGAATCTGGTGCACAGGTAATGAACCTGCTAACGAAGGGATCCTTGAATCACCTCACCCATCAACTCAAAAAAAAGCCCGAGGAACATTTCAAGGAGATAGCTGATGTTATCGCGCTCGCCAGTCAAAATGCATTACAATGCAATATCTACCTGGAAGACTGGAGCAACGGAATGCGTAATTCCAGGGAATATGTTTTGCAATACCTTGATTTTTTACAGCACCTTCCCATAAAACGGGTGCTATTGCCGGATACGCTTGGAATATTGATTCCGTCAGAAACATTTGATTATGTTTCTGAGTTGGTAAAACGTTATCCAAAACTGCATTTTGATTTTCATGCACACAACGATTATGATCTAAGCATCGCGAATGTTTTAGAAGCCGTAAGGGCCGGTGCGCATGGCTTGCACCTCACTGTGAACGGAATGGGTGAAAGAGCAGGAAATGCGCCGTTGGCAAGCGCCATTGCAGTGTTGAATGATTTTATGCCGGAAGTAAAAACGGCTGTTGTTGAAAAATCATTATACACCGTAAGCAAACTGGTAGAGGCTTTTTCAGGATTTAGAATATCTGCCAACAAACCGGTGGTAGGCGAAAATGTTTTTACTCAAACGGCCGGTATTCATGCCGACGGTGATAAAAAAAATAATTTATACCACAATGACCTGATGCCGGAGCGGTTTGGCCGCGAACGCAAATATGCACTGGGCAAAACCAGCGGCAAAGCCAATATTGATAATAATTTGCAGCAACTGGGTATCCGGTTATCGGATGAAGATCTTAAGACAGTTACCCAACGCGTGATTGA
>JBBJMD010000131.1:0-11369 GCA_037719925.1 Ferruginibacter sp. | reverse complement strand
ATGGTAAGGCCGAACTAAATCCATGCATGTATTAAATACTTGATTATTAAGTTATTATAAAGGAAAATTCTCTTAAAAAACTCTGGAATAGGTGGCCGGAAAATAAAAATTATCCAGAAAATTAATTTGGTTTGTATTATAAACTACTTTATGTTTGTGCCTTATCTATCAAAAATGAAACAGCTTATAATCACTACGTTATTACTTGGATTTCTATCGGTCAGGGCACAGGTAAAAATCTCGGGCCGTATCGCTGATAACAAAAACAAGCCCCTTGCCGGCGCCAGCATCGCCCTTAAAAACACTTATGACGGTTCAACCAGCGACTCTGCAGGCAATTATGTGTTTACTACGATGGAAAAAGGTGCCCGGCAAGTGGATGTAACGATAACCGGTTATAACCCGATTTCCCAAAATATCACTGTCGGAACCGAACCCATGGTATTAAACGTTTCTTTAAAGGAACAGATTACCGAAATGAAGGCCGTTGTTATTTCTGCAGGAGCCTTTGAGGCAAGTGACAAAAATAAGGGCGCCGTTTTAAACTCGATTGATATTGTGACTACACCCAGTGCAAATGGGGATATAACAAGTGCATTTAAATCCCTGCCCGGCACCCAGCAGGTGGGAGAAAGCGAAGGCCTGTTTGTTAGAGGAGGTACGGCCACCGAAAGCAAGATCTACATGGACGGCAACCTTGTTAATAATTTCTTTTACAGCAGTACACCCGGGATCGCAACAAGAGGGCGTTTTAACCCATTTTTGTTCAAGGGCACGGTTTTTAGTACCGGTGGGTATTCTGCTTTATACGGCCAGGCGCTCTCCTCGGCACTCATCCTGGAAAGTACGGACCTTCCTGATAAAACGCAGGCCGATCTGGGTATCTCGGTTTTGGGATTGGGCGGCGGTATCCAGCACCTGTCTAAAGATAAAAAATCATCCGGGGTTTTACCAATTATACCGACCTGGGACTTGCTTTTTAAGGTAATTAAACAAAAACAGGATTTTTTCCAGGTGCCGGTTGTTAAACAGCCGATGCGAATATCCGTATCAAGACTAAAAATGGCGGATTTTTTCAAATACTATGGGTATTTGGCGCGAACAAGACGGGATTCAGGAGCAGGATATTGATTCGGTTGTTTTGAAAGATGCTTTTGCCATTAATAATTTAAACACCTATCAAAACATCAACTTCAAGGACCGGATAGGCAACGGTTGGAAAATTAATACCGGTATCAGCTTTAGCACCAATAAAGATGACATCACCAATGAGGTGCAGGACGCAGGCAATAGGAAAGTAACAATCAGTACCCCTGTTTTTTATTCTTTTAAAAATTTTTCACTACTCAATTTGGCAAGATATGCCCAGGCAAGAGTCGTTTTGGAGAAAAAAATAAGGGGTTTAACGGCGGTGCGTTTTGGAGGTGATTATTTTTATATCAATGAAAAAACCACCTATACTTTACACAATGGTTCCAGCTTTGATGAAAAGGTTGTTGACCATTTATATGCTGCCTTTGCCGAAACAGATATTTATGTTACAAATGACCTGGCAGCCAAGGTAGGCACGAGGTTGGAGCATTCCGCCATCATGAATAAATGGAACCTTGCGCCCGGGTTTCATTGGCATATAGTTGGCGGGCAACAGCCAGGCGTCTTTTGCTTATGGCACTTTTTACCAAAATCCAGAGAGAAGATTGCTTCCGGGGGCGAGTGGTATAGATTATTCAAAGGCAACGCATTATATTTTACAATACAACAAGCAAACAAAAGATTACACCCTGCGGGCAGAATTGTTTTATAAAAAATATGATAACCTTTATAAGACTGCCCCTGGTTTTAACGGAAGGGAACTGGCCGTTAATAACAATGGTTTTGGGAAAGCAAAAGGCATTGAATTTTTCTGGCGGGATAAAAAAACCATCAAAAATGTTGATTACTGGGTTTCCTATTCTTACCTCGACACCAGGAGGGATTTCCTGAACTATCCTACCTCGATACAGCCGTCCTTTGCGGCCAATCATACTGCGGCCTTTGTATTTAAAAAGTTTGTGCTGCCCTGGAAAACCGGATTTAATTTTAGTTACAACTTTGCCACAGGCAGGCCGTATTACAATATTGCTTTTGATAGCACAATCAAAAAGTATGCTATCGCCGACCAGGGCAAAACCATCAATTATAATAATGTAAGTATTAGTATCAACTACCTGCCCAACCTCGGAAAACAGGGTGCCAAGGTATTTTCCGTTTTTGTATTGGGCATTAATAATGTATTAGGTCAAAAACAAGTGTATACCTATAATTATAGCAGTAACGGAAGCAGGAAAGAAGCAGTAACACCACCCAGTAAAAGATTTGTATTTATCGGTTGCTTTCTCAGCTTTGGAATTGACAGAACCCAGGATGCTATCAATAATAATCTATAGGATCATTCAATCTGAAAATTTGAAAATGAGAAAATGAGATAATGAGAAAATTTGAAATAGAAAAGAGTATATTTTAAAATGAGTTGGCCTGGGGCGCAGTTTATTCCTGGCGTGCCGGGATGATTTTGCAAATTAAAAAAAATCAACTTTAATTATTACACATTCACTAATAAATAAAACAAATCGAAAATGAAAAAAATAATGCTGTCAGCAGCCATCCTCTTCTCGTCTGCGGTGCTTTTTGCGCAAAGTGAAAAATTTACAGCGGCCATGAAAAAAAATCTTGCAGCGCTGGATACCAGTTTCAAAAATCCGCCCGACCTTTTAATCGTGGCTAATAATTTTGAACGTATCGCTGCCGCGGAAAATACACAATGGCTGCCCTATTATTACGCAGCTTTTTGCCAGGTGAATTATGGATTTATCCAACAGGATAAATCAAAAACAGATGGTTACGCGGATAAAGCCTCCGAACTGATTGCCAAAGCAGATTCTTTATCGCCCAATAATTCGGAAATTTCCTGTATCAAGAGCATGATCGCAAGCTGCCACATGTTGGTTGACCCCGCGCAAAGATGGCAACAATACGGGCAGGCGAGCAGCGGTAATATAGAGACTGCTATCGCCCAGGACGCTACCAATCCACGGCCTTACTTTTTAAAGGGCCAGGGCCTGAGGTATACCCCGAGCAATTTGGCGGGGATGTAAAACAGCAAAACCTGCTATCCAAACTGCACTTGAAAAATATGCCGGATTTAAAACCGCAAGCGACCTGCATCCAAACTGGGGGAAAGAACAGGCAGAAGCAGTGTTAAAAGGCTGCGAGTAAATGGCGGCATAAGAAAAAATTTCGTTTTGATTGGGCCGCGGGCATATGCCAATTTTAAATTGCGCGGGAACAGATAAAATACAGGGTTTAATAATAAATTAAATTTTATGGAAGTTACCGAAGAAGCGAAATTTTCCCCGCAGGAAAGTTTGCATGTTATTCAATCGATGATCAATAAATCGAAAGAGGACCTGGGTGATAACAGTATCTTTTTTTTGTTATGGGGCTGGCTCGTTTTTATCGGATGCCTTTTACAATATTTTTTATTGGTTGTGATCAAAACACCGTACCATTATTATGCATAGATGATTATGATTGCGGGCATTTTTTTTTCGATCTCACATAGCATAAAGTATAAACAAAATCAAAAGGTAAAAACCTATGTCAGCGATAGCATGGGTAAATTATGGTCAGGGATGAGTATTTCATTCATGGCTGTAACATTCATCTTATCGAGTATTGGATGGCAGCACGCCTTCCCGATTTATATGCTGTTTTTATGCAACGGGTACCTTCATCAGCGGGGGGCTTCTTCGTTTTAAGCCCTTACAGGTTGGTGGAATAATATGTTGGGTATTGGCGGTAGGTTCTACTTTTGTAAATTATCAGAACCAGATATTATTGACTGCAGTGGCGATCCTTGCAAGTTACCTGGTGCCTGGTTATATGCTTAAAAATAGAATATATAATATACCATTATTGTCCGGAAAAAATAGTCGGAATTACCAGCACGCTCCTTTGGAGAGAGAGCTTAGGGTGAAGCCATACAAGCCGGACAGTAGTTGAGTCCTTTAGTGGGAATTCAATAATAGTGATGATATTTATTCAAGAAATCAATACAAATCCGGCGTTCACAGCACATCTGTGCGCCGGAAATGTTTATGTTACATTCAATAATTGTAAAGCCCTGGTTTGGAACAACGGCACCTCGGCTCTATAAGGATGGTTGTTTCATATAGCGTAAAATGAAAGGAGAAAAGTAAAACATGTTCAAGGACTTAGATCCCATATTGCACTCACAGTTACGGCTTGCTGTTATGAGTTTATTGATTGGCGTACGGGAAGCGGAGTTTATTTTTCTAAAAGAAAAAACCAATGCATCGGCAGGCAACCTTAGCGTACAGATCAATAAACTTAAAGATGCAGGGTATATTGATATAGTAAAGCAATTTAAAGACAACTATCCCCAAACTATTTGTAAAATAACCAAAAAAGGCATTGATTCCTTTGAAGTATATTTTAATGCATTACAGTCATATATGAACTCTGGCGGACAATAAAAAAGCCCTTCCTTTTACGGAAGAGCATTTCATGGTGCCTGGTTATTTATAAGTTTAATTAAGTATTTTCATTTTTTTATTTAGGCAAAGCATGGCCACCCAACTGGTATTGTTGTTAAATTTTACCGTAGTAAGATCTTTACTTCCAGATCATAAAAGCAGTTTCATACGTTTTATCATTGGAAATCAGCCGCACGGTATAGGCGCCTTCAGCCAGCCCACTTGCACCTTTGATGCGAATGCGATTGACGTATTCCCTGACTGGGCTGGTTTGTTTTAAAACTACATTTCCCGCATCATTGAATATTGTAATAATAGCCTTGCCGGTTTTGCTGGCTGTAAAGTTCAACAGCGGATCAACCGATTTGCGGCTTGAAGTAATACTTAGCTTTTTGAGCTTACCAGTTACGGCTTTCTCAAGTGGAATACAACAATTGGGGAACGGCGCGCCCTGCACCGGCATTGTTAGAGGCCCGGCCAGACAAAAGATTAGTAGCACCGAAAGTAATTTCATACTGTGGTTGTTGTAATGAGCATAAGTAAATTGGAATGATCACAGGATCAAACAGTTTATTACAGAGTATAAAAGGAAGTGAAGTGTATTTTTCGAAGGACTTTGAAGAACTTTTGCTATCGTTAAGATAATAAAAGGTGTAAGTGGTTATGGAGAAAATGTGGTAAGCATTATTCGGCGTAAAACTAACGGAATTTTTCTTACCGGCAATTTTTTTAATTAATTTTTTTTTGTTGACCATTTTACAAATGAACAATTAGATATTGCATCCGTTTTACCTTTATTAATCTTTTAGTAAATGCAATCTATTATCCGGGTCAATCATCTTTCCAAACAATTTAAGGATACGAAGGCTGTGGACGACCTTTCCTTTACCGTAAATGAAGGGGACGTATATGGTTTTCTTGGGCAGAACGGTGCAGGGAAATCAACCACGATTCGTATGTTGCTTAGCCTGGTGGCTCCATCTGGTGGTGAGATAAATATCTTCGGAAAGAAACTGATCCCCCACAGGTCTGAAATATTGCGTGGCATCGGCGCTGTTATAGAAAAGCCGGATCTCTATAAATATCTTTCGGCTTATGATAACCTTTCGATATTTGCAAGAATGAGCGGGATGAAAGTTTCCAGGGCATTAATGATGAAACAATTGCAGATGGTAGGGCTGGGGGAAAGAGCCGGCAGTAAAGTAAGGACTTTTAGCCAGGGCATGAAACAGCGTTTAGGCATTGCCGTTGCACTGGTACATGACCCTGCATTAATCATCCTCGATGAGCCTACCAATGGGCTCGACCCGCAGGGGATTGCGGATATGCGTAACCTTATTTTAAAGTTAAGTAATGAAATGGGAAAAACGGTTTTGATCTCTTCGCATCTTCTAAGTGAAATTGAACTGATCGCCAACCGGATGATCATTATACATAAAGGAAAAAAAATGGTGGAAGGAAAAGTAGCAGACCTCCTTGATCCTGCCCACTCCCTTATCCAAATTGAAACCCACGACAATAACGCTGTAAAAGAAAAATTACAACCGACGAAATGGGCGTCTTTTTTACAAGATGATAAACAATTGCGGCTGATGATGAATAAGGAAGCCGTACCCCAGCTCATCAGCGACCTGGTAGCAATGAATGTGCAGTTATTATCCGTTAGTTCAAGCCATTCACTAGAGAATTATTTTTTATCACTTACAACCCAGGCAGGTAATGTTGAACCTTTTGCGAATTGAGTTATTCAAGATTTCCAGGCGGCCCCGTACCTACATTGCCTTTGCCGCGATTACTGCCATCGTGCTGATTTTCCAGTTTGCCTTTAAGGCAGACGGTGAAAGTTACATGAACCTGATGCTGCAAAGCGTAAAAGATACCTTTGAATTTGAAAGAATAAAGGCGATCAACGGGTATTTTATGTGCTATATCATACTCAATACCTTGTTGATACAGGTGCCGATATTAGTGGCATTGATAGCTGCGGACTCCATATCGGGGGAAGCCAATATGGGCACATTACGATTGCTCATATCCAAACCAATCAGTCGCACCCAATTAATACTGGTAAAGTTTGCAGCCGCCACTATTTTCACTCTTCTGCTGCTGGTATGGATGGCTATCACTTCCTTGGTATTCAGTTTGCTCATCTTCGGGGCGGATGACATGCTCATCTTTAGATCAAAGGGGGATGAATCCCAGATATTACTCATCACCAGGGATGATGTGGTCTGGCGCTACCTCGCCGCTTTCGCTTATGCCACTGTAGCACTTACAGTGATAGCGGCATTGTCTTTATTCTTGTCCATATTTGCTGAAAATTCCATCGGTCCTATTATTGCTACGGTATGTATCGTGATCGTATGTACTATTATATCAAATATTGATGTACCAATTATTGATAAACATGTAAAGCCATTTCTCTTTACATCCTACCTCGTAGGCTGGAAAGGTTTTTTTTACATCGGTACCAACGATGAAGGAATACCAATAAAAGGCAGTATTGAAAACTGGCCGGCGATTAGAAATAGCTTGCTGATATTGTTGCTGCATATCGGGGCATTGGTTGCGGCCTCTGTCATAATTTTTAAAAAGAACGATATTTTATCTTAAGATTATTTATGAAGAAGCTAATGAATTGGATCTTGTTTGCGGGCATTTTATTTATTGAACTTCCCGCGATGGCCCAGAGGATGTAAATGTGCTGATAAAAAAGTAAGCGCTAAAATCGACCTGGTCAATAATTACCGGCGGATGGAAAAATGAAGACTAATGTCACCTTTTTAAAAGTCCCTGAATCTACAGTGAAGATCTATTTTAAAAAGCCCAATAAATTAAAAATAAAAAATGAAAAAGGGATTTCCTTTGTACCTAAAGGAGCAGTAAGCATCAACCTCAGCAATATCATTAATGGCAGTAAGTATACCGCGCTGGATGCCGGTACTGATAAAATAGGCAATACCATCGTAAGGATGGTTAAACTGTTGCCTGAAGATGACAATGCCGATGTGGTATTATCAACTGTATACATTGATGAAGCAAACCTCGTTATAAGAAGAGCGAAAACCACGACAAGAGAAAACGGCAGTTATCAATTGGAGATGACCTACGGAAAGTATATAGGATATGGCCTGCCTGATAAGATCATATTTACCTTTAATACGAAAGATTATAAACTGCCCAAAGGTGTAACTTTTGATTTCGATGATGGTACCGAAGCAAAAAAAACAACCCCCGGCAATCTCAAAAAAAACCAGGGAAGGGCCGAAATCAATTTCGACTCCTACTTCATTAATAAAGGTGTACCGGATACGGTATTCTGACCTATTGGTAATTCGGAGAGGCTTATTCCTGGTTACCCTTAAGGCACCATATTATAGGTTTACATTGCCCAGGTGCGCAAACCAATCCAGCCATTTTGTAAAAGGATGATTAGTATGAGGCACAAGGATATATTAACGCACAGTAAATAAATTTTGCGCCACAGGCTGCCAGGTTCCTGCAGTATGCTTGTTAAAAAATATAACCCTGCAGCGGTGGCAACGCCATAGATAGAAGTTCCCAAAAAAATCCCCATCGTAAAAAAATTAAGGGTATCGAGCTCACTTAGTTTATAACTGTATTGTTGCACTAAGAGTAAGTTCCGGATCGCCCATGCCAGGCATCCGATACCTGCCAGTGCGATCAGCATCGGAATGGCCCTGCGCCACGAACGTTTACCCAACACGCAGCCAATGATTGAAACAAATCCCGTTATGAAGGCTGACAACATGAATAATAAAGCGATTACAATAAGGATTCTTTTACACAAGGCCCAAAAATTCGAGGTCTGCTCAAAATAGCTCCCGCCTATGAGCATTACTTTTTTGCCTTCCTCATTTTTTGTAAAGCGGATCAGGGGCATATTCATGCCCTTCCAGGCGAAGGTTAGCGGAGCAGTTTGAACCAGTTGAGCAACTTCTCCTATGAGCGGCTTAAAAAAGAGCAGATCATTTTTTATATAAATTTCCGGCGCGTTTTGTAGTTTGTCGCTGAAACCCGAGATCATAAACCGGGGACTTTCAAACTGGTACCGGCCTAAATATTGCCCGACCTCTTTTTTATCGAGGGGTTCGGTTAACAATTTGCGCCCTTCTTTATTTTGTTCAAGATAAGATACGATCAGTTCCTGTACCCGGTAATTAGGATTGTTGCTATTAGACGCAATTACAAAACCAACGCCGTATTCCCGGTTGTACCGGAATGAAGAAAAGCAGTTTCCCGCTAACCCGTCATGCCCCCTGAAAGGGAACTTGTTATAAATAAAGGAAATATTATCATTTCCCAGGGAATAGCCATTTTTTTGGCCGGACCGGGCAGCAAGGGAACTGTGGGGTGTCTCGATCTCAATAATGATATTTGCCGGAAAAAGCGGGCTCCCGGTGCGCAGAAATAATTGCAAAAATTTAACCATATCAGCTGAGCAAGACCATAACCCGCCATAGGCGCCACTTACCAGCGTCACTGACTCAACAGGGATAGTTTGCCCGTTTTTTACGATATACTCTTTCACATCCCGCAGGGGAAACCGGCTGCGGGCATTAAAATTAGAACTGGTCATCCCAAGCGGGTTCAGGATATTTTCTGTCAGGTACCAGTCATACGGCATGCCGGACAATTTTTCCAGAAGGTAACCCAGCACTGAATAATTGGGATTTGAGTAGGCAAACCTTTCGCCGGGCTTCCAGCGGCATACCAGGGAATTTTGCTGGATCAGTACCATATCAAAACCGGTTTTCTCTTTTCCATGCGACGAATATAAATGGTTAAGTTTTATATCGTCAAAGGCCGAGGTATGTTCCAGCAAATGAACGATCCTTACAGGGTGGGTCGGCTCCCAGTTATTCCTGAATGGTATTTCCGGCGCTATCTTTTTTAATTCATCCTCCAGTTTTAATTTACCCTCATTCACCAGTTTCATTATCCCAAGTGACACGAACATTTTGGTAATGGACCCCATCCGGAACATGGTATTTTCATCTGCCCTTCGTTTTGTATCCCTGTCCGCAAAACCAAATCCACCTGAAAAAAGTACGGAATCTTTTGTAGTTATCCCTACCATCAAACCCGTAATATTTTCCTGTTTTACAATGACGGATATAGAATCCGTCAGTTGACGGGTGGTGAGGAGTTTCCCGGGCGTTTGTGAAAGTGAAATAGTGGTGAAAAACAAAAAAGTGAGCAGGAAGAGAACATTTTTCATTGCGTCTTAGTATAGTACGCAGGAAGTGGTTGTGCACATAAATGCAGGATACTTTAAAAACTTGTAAAAAATCCTCAGGATCAGGAAAACCAATTTTGAAATGAGACAATTTGACTTTCAAAATTACTTCACGCAGTCATTCGTACATTCACAAATTGTCACCTTCACAAATTTTAAAATTGTCACATTTTACATTTGTCAATTACCTTATTCCGGCACCTCGCTAATTTTTTCATCAACCGCGTTGGCAACGATCGCCCTGCTTATTTTTTTAAGCGGGTTTTGCCGCTGGGTTTCATATTCCTTGCGGCCGTTAATAATATCAATACATTTATAAATAGCTTGCCGGAAAGAGGCTTCATCCGCCTTGTTCTTCCCTGCAATATCAAACGCTACCCCGTGATCGGGTGAAGTGCGCACGCCGGTAATGCCCGCCGTATAATTTACCCCTTCACCCATTGCCAGCGATTTAAACGGAATAAGTCCCTGGTCGTGGTACATGGCTAATACTGCATCGAATTTTTCATGACTCCCCCTTGCGAAAAAAGCATCGGCGCTATACGGGCCAAAACAAAAAATATCTTTTTGCCTCGCTTCTTTTATAGCAGGTTTAATGATATCTTCTTCCTCAGTGCCTACCAGGCCTTCATCACCCGCATGTGGGTTTAAACCCAGTACGGCTATTTTTGGTTTATCTATCCCGAAGTCTATTGTAAGAGATTTATTGATAAGCTGCAATTTGCTCAGCAGATTTTCCCTGGTAATAAATGACGCAATATCTTTTATGGCTACATGTTCTGTTAACACGGCCACCCTCATATTTTCTGCTACCATAAACATCACCACATCCGGAACACCAAATAAATTTTTAAGATAAGGGGTATGACCGGTAAAATTGAAGGTTTCAGACTGGGTATTTTTTTTGTGTATGGGAGCAGTAACCAGTCCGTCGATAGTGCCTTCCTTTAATGCCTCCGCGGCAGTTGTAAAACTTATAACAGCATATTTTCCACCAGTTTCATTGAGCACCCCGGGGGTTATAGCTATTTCATCTTCCCAGCAATTGTATAGGTTTACCTGTTTGTGATTGATACGGGTAGCATCTTTAATAGTAGAGAAATTAAAATTGACTTCCGGCATCAACTTCCTGTAAAAGTTTAATACTTTATTGCTGGCAAATAATACAGGCGTGCATAATTCGAGTAAACGGATGTCACCAATAGTTTTCATGATTATTTCAAGGCCGATGCCATTGATATCGCCACAGGTGAGTCCAATAACTGGTTTATTTTCAAATGATAAGCTCATGTAAAAAAATTGAAAAGTAAAAATACAACATCTTGATGTAAATGCAGCCCCCTGTGTGTTTGAGAAGGCATAGCTTGGCAAAGCATTGAATAGTTGCAAAGCAATAGAGTCAATGCCAATCGATTTTAACCGGGATTAATTTTATGGATACTGTTCAACACCCGCCGCTGGGATGTTCTGCGTACTTTTGTGGCAATGTTTAAAATAAAAAAATCTTTAGGGCAGCATTTTTTAAAAGATGATGTCATTATTCAAAAGATCATTGATACTTTAAAAGAAGATCA
>JBBJMD010000026.1:0-32309 GCA_037719925.1 Ferruginibacter sp. | reverse complement strand
GTTCCCGCGCAACCCCGGCGTTTTTCCTTTACTCAACCAAAGATGGGCTCCCCGGTCACCATTGTATTCTATTTAAATGACAGCAGCCTGGCAACAGATCTTGCGAAGCGCTCTTTCTACCTGGTTGATTCGTTGGTTTTAATTTTCAGTGATTATGTGGATAGCAGCGAGCTTTCAAAATTAAGTGCTTCCGCGGGCGCTGGTTCCAGCCCGGTGACGCTATCTCCGGCTTTACTCGAAATACTCGGTTTATCTCAAACAGCCTATGAAAAGAGCGGGGGTGCGTTTGATATCACGGTAGGGCCGCTGGTGAAATTATGGCGCAATGCACGAAAGTTACAAGAATTTCCTGCAGATGAGGCAGTCCAAAAGCTAAGAAAATTGGTAGGGTCCAAATATATAATCCTTGATACGCTCAAAAGGACGGCACAATTGACAAAAGCAGGTATGCAACTTGATCTTGGCGGAATAGCCCAGGGATATATTGCTCAAAAAGTTAAGGATTTTTTGGCGGGGCAGCACGTAAAGCAGGTATTGGTAAACGTAAGTGGTGATGTGGTAACGGGTGAAGCGCCCCCTGGCACAACGGGTTGGACAATAGGCATCAATGTTCCGGAAGAAGCCGATGAATTATTACCCAACAACCTGCTATTAACAAACAGGGCCGTGACGACTTCTGGTGATGCCTTTCAATTCATGGAAAACGGCGGCAAAAGGTATTCCCATATAATTGATCCGCGAAGCGGGTTTGGGGTAACCTACCAGCGTAACGTTACTGTTATAGCCCGTGATGGAACAACCGCCGACTGGCTTGCCACCGCCTGTAGTATCCTTTCCATTAAAAAAGCAAAGAAACTTGCGGCGCGGAACGATGCAGAATTATTGATCACTGAAATAAAAAAAGGAAAAGTTGTTTACCATGCGACCAGGGGTTTCCGGCAGTACTGGAAACAAATAAAACAATAGCTTTTATGTCAGGATATTCGTTATCTTCCTACCTAAATTAAGTAGCAGCGCCGTGAAAAAATTATTTGTAATACTTTTGTGTATAATAAGTGCTGAATTGATCCATGGGCAGGATCCGGGCAAAAATTTTTCACCTTATAACCTGGTCATTCCCGGTTCGCAGATTGAATCAAAGATGGTACCCATCGCCGCAGGTAGTTACCTCATGGGTACCGGCGATTCCGGTAAGAACAGTTTAGCGGATGAAGGACCGCAACGTAAAGTATCGATTTCAGCTTTTTGGATGGGGGCATATGAAGTTACAAGGGATGAGTTTGATGTTTTCCACAAGGATGAGAACACCAGTCAAAACTCTGCGGTTGATGCAGTTACGAGGCCCAGTCCCCAATATATTGATTTTAGTTTAGGTATGGGTAAAGAAGGTGGTTACCCGGTAAATAGCTTATCACAACATGCGGCTTTAATGTATTGCAGGTGGCTTTACAACAAAACTGGTGTTTTTTACCGGCTTCCCACCGAAGCAGAATGGGAATATGCCTGCCGGGCGGGAAGTACGACACGCTTTTATTTCGGCGATGACGAAATGCAATTGGATAAATACGCCTGGTATAAAAATAACAGCAATAACAAATTTCAAAAGAAAGGCCTGAAATTAGCCAATGCCTGGGGCTTATACGATATGCTTGGCAATGTTGCAGAGTGGACACTGGATCATTACGAAGAAAAGCGAATGGAAAATTTAACAGCAAATGTAACGGACCCCTTTGTTGCACCGAATACCACGCGCTACCCGAAGGCATTGCGGGGCGGAAGTTACTCCGATGAGGGGGACCGGTTGCAGAGCGCGGCACGCTATAAGTCAAATTCATCCTGGAACCGTCGTGATCCACAAATACCGAAAAGCAAATGGTGGCTGACGGATGCGCCAACGGTTGGATTTCGAATTATCCGCCCATTGGCACAACCCACCACGGAAAAGGTAAATGAGTTTTTTAAGCAATACCTGGGGAATTAACAATTAACGGTTAAAGAATGGCAGAGGAGGTGGTAAATTAATCGTGTAAATATTTTAAAACAACCAAACATACTCATTATGAACAACGATGCTTCTAAACTTACCGGCCCTTCGAGGAGAGACTTTTGCCGGGTACACTGTTCGCAGGCGGATTAATGGCTGCCCCTTTATCAAAAGCAAATTATTTTTCCGGCGCAGATGACGTTATAAAAATAGCTTTGGTGGGTTGTGGAGGGCGTGGTACCGGCGCTGCCTCACAGGCTTTGTTTACCAAACAAAATGTAAAACTGGTAGCGATGGCAGATGCATTCAGGGATAACCTGGATAGCTGTTACAAGTCCCTGACCAGTGATGATATTGGTGAAGGCAACCAGGGAAATCTAAGGGCTAAAATAGACGTCCCCGAAGAAAGAAAATTCACAGGTTTTGATGGATACCTCAAGGCCATTGCATTGGCAGATGTCATTTTATTGGCCACTCCTCCCGGCTTTCGGCCCATTCATTTTGAAGAGGCCATCAAGCAGGGTAAACATGTGTTCATGGAAAAACCTGTAGCAACGGATCCTGCAGGCATACAGAAAGTTCTGGCCGCGGCGGCATTGGCCAAACAAAAAAAGTTGAATGTTGTAGTCGGACTGCAAAGGCATTACCAGAATTCCTATCGTGAATTATTCACAAGAAAGGATATGATTGGGGATATTACATCCGCGCAAGCCTGGTGGAACAATGATGGTGTTTGGGTTAGGCCGCGAAAAGCCGGCCAGACTGAAATGGAATACCAGATGCGCAACTGGTATTATTTTAATTGGTTGTGCGGCGATCATATTACCGAGCAGCACATTCATAACCTGGATGTAATAAACTGGTTTAAAGGAGGTCACCCTGTAAAAGCCCAGGGCATGGGCGGGCGGCAGGTTCGTAAAGGAAAGGAGAATGGTGAAATATTCGACCATCACTTTGTAGAATATACCTATGCTGACGGGAGTATCCTAAATAGCCAGTGCCGTCATATACCAGGTACAATGAGCAAGGTGGATGAACTCCTGATAGGAACCAAGGGGCAGATACAGGCGGGCGATGCCAACATTACGGACCATAAGGGGAAAGTAATTTACCAGTTTGACAAATCAACTGAAAACAACCCTTATCAAACCGAGCATGATGAGTTATTTGCGTCAATCGCAAAGGGGGAATATAAATTTGCCGATGCTGAAAACGGGGCTCATAGCACCATGACTTCCATACTTGGCCGTATGGCAACCTATAGCGGACAAATCGTGGAGTGGGACAAGTCGATAAATTCCGGCCTCGACCTTCATCCCAAAGAATATGCATGGAAGGCAACACCTCCGGTAGTACCGAATGCGGATGGATTTTATCCTATCGCAGTACCCGGTGTTACTAAATATGCATAATTGAAGACAACCATTATTAGAAGTAAACTTGTTGCTGATCTATTTAGTTGATTGCAATAGTGTAAATATCTTATCAAGCCTGCCAGGGTAAGCCAGTGAGATTGGGAAACCTGTTTTACCGGCCAGGCCCGGCAGGCATTTTTTGTTTAAATAAGGAACGCTTCTATAACCCGGCTCATTCTAAAGCAGGTTTCTTAAAAAAAATCATCATTTCTAAATCCAAAAAGGTGCGGATAGTTATTACGGATGGGTATACGCTAAATCCTGGTGACCTGAGCTGGAAGGAATTTTATGAACTGGGGGATGTTGTATATTATGACCGAACGCCTGCCTCAGAAGTATTGGAAAGGTGCCGCGATGCCAATGTAATCATCACCAATAAAACCCCGGTACCATCCGGTGTTATTGATACGGTTACAACACTACAATTGATTGCTGTTACTGCCACGGGATATAATATTATCGATGTTGCCGCCGCGAAAAACAGGGGTATACCTGTTTGCAACGTGCCGTCTTACGGAACTTATTCCGTTGCCCAGCACGCCTTTGCCCTTTTGCTCGAACTCAGCAATCATGTCGGGTTGAATGCGGCTTCTGTTCATGCAGGGGAATGGTACGGGTCGGCAGACTGGTGCTATTCGAAAAAGCCGGTAATGGAATTGAAAGATAAAATCATCGGCATCATCGGCCTTGGAAAGATCGGAAAACAAATGGGTGCCTTAGCCATGGCTTTTGGTATGAAAGTGATTTATCATCGTGGAAAAAAGGGTTTAAAAGGCGCCAAGGAAGTTAAGTTGCACGAGTTATTTATGCAGTCGGATTTTATTTCCGTCCATTGCCCGCTGACCGCAGAAAATAATGCTTTCATTAATAAGGAATTGCTGGGATTAATGAAGCCAACCGCTTTCCTGATCAATACTTCAAGAGGGCAGTTGATAGCAGAAAAGGACTTAGCAGAAGCATTGCAACAAAATATACTAGCCGGCGCGGCACTGGATGTCCTAAGCACCGAGCCACCACAACCGGATCATGCTTTGATCGGGTTGCACAATTGCATAATCACGCCCCATAATGCCTGGATAAGTTTTGAGGCAAGAAACACATTGATGCAAACGACGCTCGATAATGTAAGAGCAGCCTTAAAAGGTAATCCGCAAAATGTAGTAAACCCTTAATGAATTGCTTAATGGTGGATGACGGGCCACCGGAATTAAGTTCACAACACCGGTTTAAAATCACTATTGTCCGAGATAAATAATGAAAAAAGGTAGTAAAAGGGGGCAGTAGCCCCCTTTTTTGTTAGTTTGCTGATACCACTCATCAAGCTAACATTAATGAACAAATCTACGACTTATGTCGGACAGCACATACTGTCTCAAATCCTTTCCTTATGCCCTAAAAATGAGCTTGCACATCTATTTAAAAAAGCCAAGTCTGACTATAGAGTTAAGCGCTTAAAGTCATGGGAGCATTTTGTTACTATGATGTTTTCTGTTCTTTCAGGGAGCACGTCGTTACGCGAAACCTGTATGGGGCTGGAAGCTTATGAAGGGAAGCTCAATCATATAAACATCAAAGAGGTCCCACCCAGAAGCACCCTGTCCGATGCCAATAAACGGCGTCCATCTTCGGTATTTCAGGAAATTTTTAATTATCTCAATAGCAAATATCAAGGCTCTATCTCGGACAGCACTTTACCTAATGAGGTACTATCTAAATTGTTTTTAGTTGACTCTACCGTGTTCTCTTTGTTCAAGGCAATACTTAAAACATCAGGTAGGCATTCAGCTGATGGCAAGAAGAAAGGAGGGATAAAGAAGAATACCATGCTAGATGGTGCCACTTTAATGCCGATATTAATTCAATTCAATGCTGCTGCTGATAATGACCAGCAGTTCCTGCAATTCATTAAGTTACCTAAAGGCTCTTACTTAACTTTCGATAAAGGGTACAATAACTATCCGCAGTACGCTACATTCACAGCAACAGAGATATTTTTTATTACCAGGCAAAAGGGTAATGCCGTTTACAAAAGTGTAAGCGAAAAAATACTTACCCCTCAAATGCCGGATGCCATATTGAAAGAAGAAATAATTGAGCAAAACTATAAGGATGTCAATGGGAAAATGAAGGTTCTTCAATTACGAAGGATTGCATGGTGGGATTCGAAAGGAGAAAGGGTTTATGAGTTCATTAGCAATAACTTTGAGTTGGAAGCACAAGTTATTGCCGATATTTACAGGTACAGATGGCGAATTGAATTGTTTTTTAAAAAGCTCAAACAGAATTTTCCCCTTCATTACTTTTTGGGAGATAATCAAAACGCGATTGAAATTCAAATCTGGTGTGCCTTGATCGCACTTTTATTATTAAGTCACATTCACTACCAGAACAAATCAAAAATGGCATTCAGTAATATGGTGGCGATCCTGAGAATGCATCTGCCAAGCTATATCAGTATAAAAGATTTGCTTGCATTGCACAATAAAAAACGAGTTAGATGTAAGAAAACTGAACCCCAAGCAGATTTATTTACTGATCTTTAACTTCGGTTGGCACCCCCCTGCTTTTCACTCTGAAAATAAAATTCACTATAATCAAGGGTTTCAAACGATAAAACGAAGATTTTTTAATTATCTCGGACAATAGTGGTTTAAAATACTTAATCCGCTCAGCTATTGTTCTTCCCTTCAAATTCTTTTCTATATTTCGACGGGGTCATTTTTTTTACGTGCCTGAACTGTTTACTAAAATGCGCCCAGCTGTTGTACCCGCTTTCATAACAAATTTCCATTACGGGCTTATCACTATTGGTAAGCAGTTTGCAGGCATGGCTTATCCGGAGGTCCTGGATAAAATCAAAATAGGTCTTTTTAATGTTCTTTTTAAAAAAGCGGCAGAAGGTGGGGATGCTCATGGCTGCAACGTCTGCCACTTGTTGCAAGGTAACAGGGGCCAGGTAACGCTTAAATGAAAAGTCAATAATTTTTTCAATGGCAGGATTTATATTATTATTATTGGATGTAAAATTTTGTGTAAGTGTTTTATAATATTGACTGGTACTTATCATTTGCAGGCAATCGAGCAGCGTGCTTAACCGCCGGAAGCCGGTATGTGTTTGCATTTCGATGATGCGGGAAGCAAGCTCTTTCTTTAATGGGGGGTGTACCTGTATGCCATCGTTTTTTAACAACAACTGGTAAACATTTTTAAGTTCCGGTAAAAGCAAAAATTCATTACCAAAAATATGCTGTTTAAAATGCAGCACTATTGAACAGCCGGTCATTTTGTGGTGTTGCTTTTTAAACCAGTGCGGCAAATTGCAAGCTATGAAATAAACATCACCAGGCTGGTACTCGCCGATATATTCACCGATCATGGCGGTGCCATGGCCCTCCGTTATCAGGATCAGTTCAAACTCTTCATGCTTGTGCCAGTTAGTCTCAAAATTAGGTGTACGGTAACTACGGCATGCAAATGACTGGTCTTCTTCGGGCAATATTTTCTGGATCAGCGTTTTCATTCCTGTGATTTATCGGTGCGCTATTCTTTAGATGGCATCTTAATTTTATCGTTATATTGAATTTTATAAGCTGGCCGGATATAGCTGCTATCTTAACAATTAAATGAATTAAATTTAATACTTTCTGATAAGATAGCATATTATTTTTAATAGATAGCAGTTGTAAGAACCGGACAAAAGAGGAACTTTACCTTTTGCATTACGATTGTTTAAGGACCATTTTTAAAATTGCCATATGTTATTATTAGGTATCGACATCGGAACTTCTTCCATTAAGGTTTCCATCGTGGATGCCGACTCCCAACAATGTATTACCACCGTTCAATATCCTGAAAGCGAAACGGAGATCATTTCCTTGCAGAAGGGCTGGGCAGAGCAAAGTGCTGAAATGTGGTGGGAACACGTGCAGCAGGCAATTCTGAAAGCAAATGCCACCAATCAATATAACCCCCATAAGATCGGAGCTATAGGAATCGCTTATCAAATGCATGGATTGGTATGCGTAGATAAAGACCAGCAGGTTTTGCGCCATAGCATTATCTGGTGCGATAGCCGCGCTGTAGAAATAGGTAACCGGGCTTTCGACACTATTGGTCATGAAAGAGCCTTGCAACATTTATTGAATTCCCCCGGAAATTTTACGGCTGCCAAACTTGCATGGGTCAGGGAAAATGAGCCTGAATGCTATAGCCGCATCGATAAAATAATGTTACCCGGCGATTTCATAGCAATGAAGCTTACCGGCCAGGTGACCACCAGTGTATCCGCCTTAAGTGAAGGTATATTCTGGGATTTTAAAGCGCACGGGCTTTCTAAAGATGTGTTTCAATATTTTGGCTTTGATACCGCTTTGATACCTGAATTGAAGGATGTCTTCACCATACATGGAACCGTATCTTCCTTCATTGCTGATCAGTTGTCCTTGAAGCAAGGTGTACCGGTTACATATAAAGCAGGCGACCAGCCAAACAATGCATTGTCGCTAAATGTGCTGGAACCCGGAGAGGTAGCGGCAACTGCAGGTACCTCCGGTGTCATTTACGGGGTAAGTGAGCAGCTGGTTTATGATCAGCGATCCCGCATCAACAGTTTTGCACATGTAAATTTTATTGAAGAACAAAAAGGATCGGCGTGCTGCTCTGTATAAATGGGACCGGCATTTTAAATAGCTGGATAAAAAAGATTTGCGGCGAAAAATTTTCTTACAGCCAGATGAATGAAGCAGCAGCCCTTGTTGAACCGGGAAGCAATGGCCTGCAAATGCTGCCCTTTGGTAATGGTGCCGAACGCATGCTGGAAAATAAACAGGTGCAAAGCCATATGCACGGGATTGATTTTAATGTACATGGGCCTGCGCATTTATTCAGGGCCGCACAGGAAGGAATTGCTTTCGCCTTCAGGTATGGGTTGGATATCATGCGGGAGAACGGGATGCGTCCCTCGGTCATACGCGCGGGTAAGGCTAACATGTTCCTGAGCGATGTATTTACAAAAAGTTTTGTCAACGCAACAAATGTGCCGGTAGAATTATACGATAGTGATGGGAGTGTGGGAGCGGCAAAAGGCGCGGGGATAGGTGCGGGCTATTATAAAAACGCTGCAGAAGCATTCACGAGTTCGGCCGCACTGGAGCTGGTTGAGCCAACCATGGGTGTATTGTATGATGAATTGTATACGAATTGGAAGCAGTTGCTGGAAGCACGGTTGCGTTAAAAGGAAGGCGTTAGCATTAACAGCGGTGCCATGAAAAACCAATGTTGAACGGAGCGTCGCCAATGAAGTTCAATTGAAGAACTTGCGTTGGTCAACAAAAAAAGGTGCAACCCAAACCAGGATGGCATAAAAGTGAATTGAGGTGTCCCTTTCAAAAAAAGCTAATCCGTTCTGCTGATTCCCTTTCAGGAGAAGGATGTGATGCAAAATCATATCGCCGCTCAAAGAGTACCAGGATAAACGTTATTTAAATTTTTTATTATAAACCTCCTTACTCGTCCATTGGCGGATAAGGTCAAATTAAAACATATGTCAGTAGTTACAGGAAACAAAGAATTTTTTAAAGGTATTGACCAGGTAAAATACGAGGGTGCAGAAAGCGATAATCCCCTCGCATTTCGATGGTATGATGAAAATAAAGTAGTGGCGGGTAAACCCATGAAAGAATATTTGCGGTTTGCATGTGCCTATTGGCATTCTTTTGTAAATAATGGCGGCGACCCTTTTGGCGAACCAACCCATGTGCATCCCTGGGATGAAAAAAGTGATGCCGTGGAAAGGGCAAAGGACAAGGCTGATGCGGCTTTCGAATTCATAACCAAGCTTGGCTTGCCTTATTATTGCTTTCATGATGTGGATGTAGTGGATTATACCAATGATATAGCTGGCAACGAAAAGCGATTGCAGGAATTAACAGCGTATTTAAATGAAAAGCAGGCGGCAAGCGGTGTAAAATTATTGTGGGGCACCGCCAATTTATTTTCTCACCGAAGGTATATGAATGGAGCTTCCACCAACCCTGATTTTCATGCTGGACACGAGCGCGCAGGTTAAAGCCGCGCTGGACGCAACGATCGCGCTGAAAGGTGAAAATTATGTTCTCTGGGAGGCCGTGAAGGATATATGAGTTTATTGAACACCAATATGAAACGTGAGAAGGAGCACCTCGCTAAATTTTTACATGCGGCAAAGGATTATGCGAGAAAAAATGGGTTTAAGGGAACATTTTTTATAGAGCCGAAGCCATGTGAGCCCAGCAAGCACCAGTATGACTATGACTGTGAGACGGTGATCGGCTTTTTACGGCAATATGACCTGCTCAATGATTTTAAAATTAATATTGAAGTGAATCATGCAACGCTTGCGGGGCATACTTTCCAGCACGAATTGCAGGTATCTGCCGATGCGGGCGTATTGGGCAGTATAGATGCCAACAGGGGTGATTATCAAAATGGATGGGATACGGATCAGTTCCCAAATAATGTAAATGAACTTACGGAAGCGATGCTGGTGATACTTGAAGCAGGCGGGTTTGCTGGCGGCGGTATAAATTTTGATGCGAAGATCAGGCGTAACTCAACTGATCCGGCCGATTTATTCTATGCTCATATTGGGGGCATGGACACGTTTGCCAGGGCATTGATCGCCGCAGATAATATCCTGCAGAAAAGCGATTATAAAAAATTGCGAAGCGAGCGGTATGCAAGTTATGATTCCGGTAAGGGAAAAGAATTTGAAGACGGAAAACTTACTTTAGAGGCGCTGCGCGACTATGCAGTTGAAAACGGAGAACCTGCAACCCTCAGCGGCAAGCAGGAATATTTAGAAAATATAATTAACCGGTTTATGTAGTATTAATATTATTTAAAGATAATTACTTTGCCTGCTCAACAAAAAATATCTGCCATTTTATTCGACCTGAATGGCACCATGATCGATGACATGAATTATCATGTTACCGCATGGCATGGTATATTAAATAGTCTGGGTGCCAATATCAGTATGCAACAAATGAAGGAAGAATGTTATGGCAAAAACGAGGAGTTGCTGGAGCGTACTTTTCCAGGCAGGTTTTCCCTGGAGAAAAAAAAGACCATGTCCCTGGAAAAAGAAACAGTTTACCAGCGGGAATATAAACCTGAACTCAGTTTGTTCAAAGGCTTACCTGGATTCCTGGAATTGCTTAAGAAGCGTAATATAAAAATGGCTATTGGTTCCGCTGCGATCATGTTCAATATTGATTTTGTGCTGGACGGATTGAATATCCGGTCCTATTTCAATGGAATTATAAGTGCCGACGATGTATCTTTTAGCAAGCCTCACCCGGAAACATATTTGAAATGCGCACAGCTCCTCAACGAAGACCCGGTGAACTGTATTGTATTTGAAGATTCTCCCAAAGGAGTGCATTCAGCAGCAAATGCAGGCATGCAGGCTGTTGTGTTGACGAGCATGCATACAAAGGAGGAATTCCGGTCATTTAATAATATTATTTATTTTATAGAAGATTACATGGATCCCCGGTTGAATATGCTGTTGAATAATTAATTGACAGGTAGATATAATCATGCTACAGGTAACCTGCAAATGGTTACCTGTTCTGTTTTAGTAGCCGCCCGTTAACATAAGGATGACGCTCATTTCCTGATCTGGAAGAAAATCACGTAAACGACAAAGCCTTAAGACAGGCTTTAAATTTTATATTTGTATAATGCGCAGATGATCACAGGGCAAGGTAATTTTGGTGGCAACAGCGTAAATGTAAACAAGGCAATCAGTACTTAACAGGTTATTAGTATATGAAAGAAATAAAGGCAATTATTAAAGCCTACGATCTTATCGACAAAGCAACTACGAAAGCAGCGTTGGCAACTGTAGTGCGGGTTGAAGGTTCTTCCTATCGCCGCACGGGGGCAAGGATGCTGGTTATGGATAACGGCGTGTGGGTAGGTGGCATAAGCGGTGGCTGCCTGGAAGGGGATGCATTGAAGCGGGCAAGGATGGCGATGTCGCGGTCTGTATCAACATTGATCACTTACGACACAAGGGAAGAGGACGCATTTCAAATCGGTGTAGGCCTGGGTTGTAATGGAGTGATTGATGTGCTTTTTGCCCCCTTGAATTTTGCCGATGAAAAAAACCCGGTAGAAATATTAAAGTCGTCTGTGGAGGCCGGCAGGCAAACACATGTACTTATAACCATTACTGGAGTGGAGGGTGAATTTAACCGGGTACAAAGCGGGGAAGTTATTAAGTATACGGGGCAGGAAAGCCTGCAGTTTCTTCAAAATGATGGCCTTTTGCAGGATTTCACCAGTGCAGTTGATCAACAACTTTCTGAAAATAAATCCGCCCCACGTAAATTTTTGTTCGATGATGGAAAATCAATAGAAACCTTTATAGAAATTTTGCCGCCGGAGATCAATGTAGTCATCATGGGATTCCAGTATGATGTGTACCCTTTCAGTCGCCTTTTTAAGGAAATGGGTTGGCGTGTCACCATTGTTGCAAACCCGTTAAAATTAGATACCGCGATTATGGGGGTTGCCGATGAGGTGGTCGCCCCTGAAAATTTTAACGGACTGCTGGTAGATGAACATTCGATTATCATTTTGATGTCGCACGATTATAAAACCGATAAGCAAAATTTACCAAAAGCATTGGCAACAGTCGCGCCCTATATCGGGATTTTGGGCCCGATGAACCGCTCGGAAAAAATAATAGGGGAACATGCAGCAGAAGGCAATCCCATATCCGCTGAAAACTTATGCCGTATCCACGCGCCTCTAGGCCTCGATATTGGTGCGGTAACGCCTGAAGAAATTGCACTGGCATTGGCCGCGGAAGTAAAGGCGTCCCTTTCAAAAAGGGAGGGCGGGTTTCTGAGGCTCCGCAAAACCTCCATTCATGAGAGGGATTAACAACCATACCTGTCGGGCACAGGCGTGGAGTTGCAAAAAAGAAAATTTAAGCTTAATAAGATGCGATATTTACTTATCCTATACCGACCAATGAGCTATCAAATTTTCATTTGTATTAGCGTAATTCAATCAACAAAAAGAATCACCACCAATTGCGAAGTAGGAAAATTATCCCTGCATAAAGGTATGGATGTGATACTATATTCATTCTCTGGGAGGAAGAATCAGAATGCGGCAAGCGGTTACAGGCGGCTATTTCCCACGCCAGCAGGTACATGAACCGTCCACTATTAAAACAGGATAGACACTAACGTTGGCGCGTACTTGTTGTTATACCGTTTCTTTTTTTGAAAAACTCCCCATTACCAAATAACAATTTCAAAAAAAAGGAACTATTGTGTCATTTAGTGAACCATTCACAATTTTACAATTGCATTCGATATCCTCAAAATTTAGCTGAAATATATTCAATGAGTTTTTCATCGCTCATTTTGGTAGAAGTGGACTCTGCTGTTTTGCTATTTTTAAATTGGGGAGAAGTTGCTAAATACTTAATAAATTGTTCCTGCGCCTGTCCCGTACCCGTTACATGAACATGCGTTGCATTAATTAAATGCGATGTTATTTCTTTGAAAAATTTAGCCTGTATGGTTTTCATATGATTGTTGCCCGTATTTTCATTCGAATTTGAGGAACTTTCATCCCCCTTTATGCGGGCAATTACAGTCATAGAGCCGCCATCTGTATTTTCACTGCCTACTACTGTCGCCTGGTGGTTATCCATCCATACGCCGAATTGTTTTTGATTATTCATAATTTTATTTTAATGTAGTGCTATTAATCCAATAACCGTACCGTAAGATGGAAAACAGGCCAACCCGCGACAACCTGGCATTAAGTTATGGAATTTTAAATAGTTTATCGTACCGGGAAATGTTGCGATAAGATGTATTGGACATATCCGAAGTCTTCTTTTAAATCATTTGGCAATGCTGTTTAAGAATTTACACGCCAAATTGAGTCAAATGATGGTCAAGGTGTTTGTAAAACATAGTATTCCATTCATTTTTATTTAATGTGCCAAACGACAGCGAGTCTTTATTGTCAAAACTGGCTTCGCCCATTTGTTGTGTTTTATAAATATAATCCACTAAGCGGTTTTTTTCTGTTTCAAAGCTCCTTTTATCTTTTATTATAAAAGCGGGTGCAGTTCTCGAATTATGTGTGTAAGGGTCATTGCCTGTAACAATTTTTTTTACAAATGTTCTGAGTATAAAACGCATAAGGAAATTGGGCTTCGGGTGATTGTTGTCATAAACCATTTCATATGTTACATTGCAATGAGCCAGCATTTGTTCAACACTCATTGTGCCCCATTGGGCTTTGGCAGCAGGTTTCAGCTTATTAATCCTATCAATTATTTTATCTGAAACTTCTTTGGTGAAAATGTTTGGAAAATACATTTTGACTGGTTTAGCGTTTTATAAAATGCCTGCTTCATAGTACAACTGCAAATAATATTAACAGGCCTTTGTCAAATGGATAAATTTAATAAACTAAACAGCTAATAAATGTATGGACAATGAGGCTTTTGCTAACTTAAAAAAAACCTTTTCTAATAAAAATATCGTGACCTGTAACTTTGGCAACTTGAATCGATTATCCAATTCCTTCTAAAATAAGCTAAATTTTGCTAATAAATGTTACGCTTATTAAATTACTTTAAAAGATTTCATACCCTTTCAAAAGCATTTCTATAGGTGCCATTTTCCTATTTATTAAACGCCACTGCCTTCCATTGGATTTGTGGATTTCTTTGGCCGGTTTTCGCTTCTTTCTGTTTTTGTTCAAAAAAAAATCCTCGCAACTTTCCTTGCATCTATGAAATTACATACGATAGAATATAAAACCTTTCAGCGTTATTAATAAGAAAAGCAGCTTGCTTAATATCAACAAAAACAATACAAAATAATATTAACTATTTTGACGTTAGAGCAATACTGAATTTCCACCTATGAATGTAATTTTTACCAGAATTTTTTTTCCCTATATTCTTTTATTGTTCGTTTTTTTTATAGTTGGCTCCCCCGCTTTTACACAGGTGTTGCCTGACCCGGCTATCGATGGTGATCCGTTTTTTTCAGCCGCTCAGGCAGGCACAAGAATTTATGGAAAGATACCAGCCACGAAGCATGATGTATATATCTTAAACAATGCCGACTACATTGATGGATTATTTGACGGAGATACCACTACCTCTGTACATGCAGGTTGGGGCCATGTATTACCCTTACAGGAAACCTGGATACAGCTTCGGGATTACAATGCACAAATTACGCAACTGCACCTGATGAATGACTATAATCATACGGTTCCGGTGCATTACTATGCAGTGGAAAAAGGAACCTGGAACCGCGTATACCTCGGCTCATCCGTAGGCCTGCCTTCACATTCCTGGAATAAAATTCCCGCTGTACCGCTTGCTGTGCCGATCAACGCATCTTACCTGATTTTGGTCGGCGAGTTGCATTATCCGAAAGAACTGAGGATCATGGGTAGTTATATTCCAAAAAGTATAGGACCCGTTGCTGAGCGGGTTAAGAAGCCTTTTAAAAATTCCATCGGTAATAATTTTTTTGAATGGGATGCGCTGGAAAGTGATACCGATTCCAATGATCGTTATGTTATCCAGGAAAATAAAATGAGCACTTTAAAAATATTTAAGGGTGGCCTGCGCCACTATCTCGACTGGGACCGGATAGAAACAAGTAAGGGCATTTACCAGTTTAACCCCACCACCAATGGCGGGTGGAACTATGATATCGTTTACAAAAGATTAAAACAAGAAGGTGTACCGGTTGTGATCTGCTTAAAATCTTTACCACATTGGATGCTTGAAACCTGGCCCTTAACAGAGCGTGATTATGAAAATGTACCGGTCTTTTTTAAAAATAACATGCAGGAAACCATTTCATCCTTTGAGGATCCTGCTTCGTATATTAATGGGGCGAAATTCTTTTTTCAACTGGCAGCCCGCTACGGAAAGAATACAGCTGTTGACCCTGCGCTTTTAAGTGGTGTGGTAACCGGAAAATTATGGCCCGGGGATCCAAACAGCCCCGTCCGTACCCGCGAGGCCGGCCTCAATTATATTGAGTACCTCGAGATAGAAAATGAAAGAGACAAATGGTGGAAAGGAAGAAAAGCCTATCAAACCGGAAGAGAATATGCGGCCATGGCGTCTGCCTATTATGATGGACATAAGGGAACCCTTGGCAACAATGCAGGCGCCAAGCAAGCCGACCCGGCGATGAAAATAGTTATCGGCGGTTTAGCACTTGTGCGTACGGATTATATACAGGGCATGATCGACTGGTGCAGGCAATACAGGGGTTACAAGGCAAACGGGGAGGTAGACCTGTGTTTCGATATTATAAATTTTCATCAGTATTCAAACGATGCGGGTTCCGTACAATATGGTGCTTCAACAAGGGGGCAGGCACCCGAGCTATCTAATATTTCCGAAGGCATAGATCGTTTCTTAAATTTTTCGAATCAGAAATGTTTTGGTAAAGAAGTATGGTTAACAGAAACAGGCTATGATATTAACCAGGGCAGTATTCAAAAAGCAGCAGCTATCGGAAGCAAGAACGGCAGAGATGTACAGGCCGACTTGATACTTCGTTCTTCCTTGTTGTTTTCAAAAAAGGGCCTCGACAGGGTAATGTATTACATGTTCAAAGATGTAAATGAAAATGCAGGATCACCCTTTGCCAGCAGCGGTTTTGTGGAAAGTAATACTTTGTTAAGTGCAAGGCGGCCGGTTGGCGATTATCTTAAACAGGCCGATGGCCTGATGGGTAATTTTATTTATCAATCTACGTTGAATATTGATCCTGTAGTTGACCTTTACAAGCTGGGTAATGACTTAACATATATTGCCTGGATACCGGATGAAACCGGTCGTAACGGCACATATGATCTTACGCTACCGCCCGGAAATTCAAGTGTTAAGCTTTTTTCGTTAGTAAAAGGAACGGATAATCTGAATATGGTTATAGTACCTGCACCAGGCGGCATTTACAAAATACAGGCATCTGAAACACCCGTCTTCGTACAGCCAATTCCGGATGCTGTTTTAGCGGTTAGCCTGTTAAATTTTACAGCAGTTTATCATAATAAAGCAGAAAAGGTTTTGGTAAATTGGTTAACAACAGCGGAAAAAAATACCAGTCATTTTGAAGTGGAACGTTCTACCGATAAGGGGATTACCTGGGCCAATATCGGAATTGTACAAGCTATGGCCTATAACACATTCGCAAACGCTTACAGGATTGAAGATTTTACACCACCGGAAAATACTTTATACTACCGTCTAAAGATTGTTGATATAGACAACAGGTATACCTATTCGAAGATTGCGATAGTAAAAATTGCTGGAAATTTTAATATGAATATATCTCCAAATCCAGCCAGGGGCAGCACCTATATTACCTTGTCTACTTTTGAAAAAGACGCCGTTGTCCAGTTGGGGGATGCTGGTGGAAAAGTTTTGTGGAAAAAGAAAATTCAGTTTGCTCCCGGTTCCCCGGTAAGAATCGATCTTTCCAGGCAGGTACCCGGGACTTATTCTATAACCGTTGAAACCAGGAAGCATATTAAAACGGAAAAAATAGTCATCCAATAGCGCAGGCACGATATAGTCCCAAACTGGTTGCCTTAAATAAGTATACTCATTTACCAATGTAGTAAAACTTCGACGGAACAATTAGCAATGCGGCTACCCATTTATACTTTGTAAAACATAATTTTGAATCGTCTTCATACTATTCAACATTCCTCCTAATGAAAAGTTTTATAAATGCCGCCTGGCGCCTTTATAAACCCGTGTATTATTTAAAACCAAACTAATAGTAGGCAATATGTTTGTGAGTAAAGTGTTGACTGTACAAAAGGGCATTAAAAAAAGAGGTTAACAAACTTGAATTGCAAAGCGTAGATAAAACAATTTTACGCAGACTATTTTATTGAGGAAACAAATCATCTGCGAAGGAGGAAGGAACCTGTCTTTGAAGTTGCTTCTTAAACGCATTATATTGTGTACGTGGTTTAAAAAGGTCTTTGCAATAAATGATGTCAATAATGCGTTGTGCTTTAATTAATTAGTGCCGGGTTATAATGGTTGCAACATAGTAGCGATGTACATATCCAGATAAAAGATCAATTGGAATACCATGAAAAACGCGCTTTTTTTACTACTATTAATTTTGCAGTTTTCCCCGTTTCAACAGATCTTTTCTCAAAATATGGCTATAAACGGAGATGGCAGCATACCGGATACCAGTGCCATGTTGGATATAAGCAGCACGATGAAAGGCTTTCTCGCTCCACGTATGACTACAGCCCAACAGGTAGCCATCCCATTACCGGCTAAAGGGTTACTGTTATTCAATACAACCAGCAATGTATTTATGGTAAATACCGGCACCAGCGGCAGCCCTTTATGGACACCGCTTTTAGCAAGCGGAAATGCCATTAGCTCTCTCAACACCTTGACTGCCGCTACCCAAACATTTGCAACAGGCACAGCTGGTACTGATTTTAATATTGCTTCAGCAGGATCTGCTCATACATTTAATATCCCGAATGCTTCTGCAACGGCCAGAGGTTTGGTTAGCAATAGCGCCCAAACCTACAGCGGTGATAAAATATACAATGGTACTATCACTGCGGGAAATTTAGCCAGCGGAACTTATACTGATAGCATCGTCACCACGGATGCAACGGGTATTTTAAAAAAACGCACCAGCGCAAGTATTGTTGGATCGAATGCCTGGGCAATAACCGGGAATCCGGGGATGGTACACAATGTAAACTTTTTAGGTACTACGACTAACGTTTCCTTAAGGGTTAGAACGAATAATTTACCAAGGATGATAATCGACAGTATGGGCAAGGTAGGTATTGGGGTTACAAATCCTTCTGAACTTTTACAGGTTAATGGAAATGGTTTATTTGGAAGTGTTTCCCAGGGTACGATTAAAATATCTACTTCGGATGATATGGGCAATACAGATATTTATTCAGATGTCGATAAACCTTTTAGAATTACAAACGCTGGGTTGGGAAATTACGGAGCGAGTATGCAATTAAAATCTTCTTCACAAAACTTCCTTTTTAGTTTTGAAGGGCATGGCGGATTGCGTTATTGGTCTCGTAATACGGGCCAGGAAAAATTTAAAGTAGATGATACCGGTGAAATGCATTCAGCCGGTACGGGTAACAATTCTTTTTTAGGCCCGGTGGGAGTTGGCCTTTTAGTCCCGCAAGCAACTTTACATGTTAATGGAAATTCATTGTTTGGAACGACTGGTCAAAATGGTCTTTTTAAAATTAGTAATACCATAAGCACGGACGTAACAGATATTTATACAGAAGATAATGTTACCCTTAGGTTGGGAAACGCTGGTACGGGTAATACCGGTGCAAGCCTGCAACTGAAACCTTCTTCCCAAAACTACTTATTTAGTTTTGAAGGCCGCGGTGGTTTCCGTTATTTTTCCCGCGCGCTTGGAGCAGAAAAATTTAAAGTTGATGATTCCGGCGAAATGCATTCTTCGGGCACTGGTAGCAATTCATTTTTGGGAAGCGTTGGTGTAGGTACGGTAACGCCCAATTCAACGCTGCAAACTGTAGGTTCAGTTTCTATGTCAATTACTACAGTAACAGCTACCTATACCGCTGCAGCTACTGATTACACTATTGTATGTAATAATACAGGTGCCATTAATATTGATCTTCCAACGGCAATGGGTATTTCAGGACGGATCTATATCATTAAAAAAGTATCCGCGGCAAGCAATGATATTACCATCGACGCAAACGGTTCCCAAACAATTGATGGAGCAACTACAAAAGTACTATCAACCCAGTATGATAAAGCTACCTTGCAATCGGATGGCGCAAACTGGATCGTATTGTAACTTTTTAGTTTGCATCAACGAACCAGGCATGTTATTTAAGAAGCCACCTTACAAAAATAATATCGCACTAAACTTTTTTAAAATTTTTTTAAACTGATAAAAGGAACAATTGCCATGAATCGTTGAATCATCCTTTAATTAATTTATGGGCATCTCTAATACCCCCTTTTTTTGATGATCAGTTTTTATAAGCAAACTTGTTATTTACTTTGGTCGAAGAATGTCATCCTGGTCAATCCCGTTCGATATTTTTATCCCGTTTTTATTTTTTTTGTGCCCCTTTTTAAGGGATGGAGTCCAATCTTTAAGTGAAGGAGCCGGAAGAGTTTATAAGGTCAGGTATATTAAGCCCATGCCGGTTTCATTTCTAACAACACTCGGGTAGTGCAGGTATATTCGTTCATTCTGGTGGTTATGAAGGCAAGGTTATGCTAAACCCCCGCCCTGATTTTTTGATTTCTTTTTATGACTTGTTGCAGGTTTTTCGATAATGGATGGCCCCGATACCCCTTTCATGAATACAACTGACGATACCTTTTTTGATGCAGGCTTTCTACAGGTCTTAGCAGGGTAATCGATATCTCGTATTATTGAGCAGATTTTATACAGGTTTTGGTTGACGCATTAGCCATTGAAACTTTTAAAGAAAAAATACTCAATTCAATACTTAATAATAACAGGCAGCATGCTTTAAAGAGTATTAATGAATGAAGGGTATGTAATCCAAATAAACTCAGATTATAAAATTATTATCGTTCTGGTGGCAGTGTTTCTTCACGCGCTATTGTCCTTTCCTGAAAGATTAATGGCTGTTGTCGCCCTTGTCAAAGTGCATCCAACAGGCCTTTTATATAACCTATACCAAACAGATTACCTTTCATTTCATACCCCGGATGACCATTGTTTTCTCCGGCCATTGTAGGAACATGGTCTGAACGAAGTGGCCCGTCAAATCCAGCTTCTTTATATGCTTTCACTATTTTAAACATATCGGTAGGGCCGTTATCATGAAAAGTTTCTCTAAAGTCTTTTGGTGTACCTACCACATCTCTTATATGAACAAAGAAGATTTTTTTACTGTTGCCCCATTCACGAATTAAACTCGATACATTTTCACCCATTGTAGAGTAAGTGCCCTGGCAAAAGGTAAGGCCATGCGAAGGGCTATCGAATAAAGACAATGCATTAAGAATGGCATCTGCGGAAATTAAAATTCTTCCGATGCCATTTACCGGGCTGACAGGCGGGTCACAGGTAAAGCCATCTTTACATTACCGCTTCGCGCAGCATCACCTGTCAATAAACCATTGTAGTTTTCCCATTTTGTTTTCGCTACAGGCATATTTATTATCGGGCTCTTTTAATGCCGATTCATAATTAAAGCCACTTACTAAAGCACCACCTCTTTCGGGTAAAGCATTATGCGTCCGGTACCATCCGGTAAACATAAAATTGTAACAGATAAAGTCAACCCCAAGCCTGCCCATATTCTCAAGCATTTTGCAATAACGATCGATATCTTTTTCTCTCCCGTTTAACCCAAGCTTTATGTTTGTCATATCCATCTGGTCACCTTCCAAACCTATCAATTTAAAACCCTGCTCTTCAAAAATTTCTTTCGAACGGGCAAAGGAATTATAATTATCAATCGAAGGTTCGCCTGTTAATTCGGGGGCCAATTTGGCGATAGCATAATCAATACCCATTTGTTTGCAGAGCTGCCATTTCTCATCAGGCTGGTTTCCAAAAAATAGAAAAGATAATTTCATTCGATATTACTTTATACACCCGCGTTTGCTAATATTAACAGGATGAAGCGCTTTAATACCCACTCCATTTTTTTTCTTATGAATCCATAAAAATACGCTACAAAATTCGGGAGGCATTCCTTCCTGTTTTCGTTCTTACCTATAATTGGTTATTAAAATTTTCTACTCTTCCCTGCTATGATTGTTTTGTTTTGCTGAACAGGGCCACCTACAGTACACGTGTGTGACATAACGGTGGCGCTATAAAAAACTTTAGCTGGCAAAAAAAAATAGAGTCCCTGTTAACGGCCAATACCTGTTAAAAGTAACCCCCCTTCTCTGTTATTTCCTGTACACTCTTACCTTCTTTCACCCAACCAAAGATCTTCTTTTCATTCTCCTTAATTTCTTCTGCACGAACCAATACATCAAACGCAATATCGCGGGGAATCACCAACACGCCATCAATATCTCCAACAATAATATCGCCTGGTTTTATGGTAACATCGCCTATTTTTATTGGTATTTGATAATGCGTAATAAGGCAACGCCCAAGACTACCGTTCGAAATTCTATACTCGTAAAACACCGGAAACTCTGCTTCAAGAATTTGATGGGTATCACGAATACCTCCATCGATACACGCAGCTTTTAATCCTTTACCTTTTGCAGTAGCCGTCATTACTCCTCCCCATAAGGTTGCTTTTTTATCTCGACTGGTGTCCCAAACGATAAAGGCATCTTCGTGCATGGCATCCAGCATTTGAGTGCGGAATTCCATTTCACCCGTTACCTGTACATTGGGCGCACTCTTAACTGTGAAGGCAAAACCAGCAACCGTGCGATACTCCCGAAGCGATATTATATGACCCGGCAAAGCCTGGTCTAACAAGCAAAACTCACGCAATACATCATTAACCGCACCGGTATACAACTGTTCAAAGCGCCAAAGCAATTCCTTGTTATCAATAGGAAAAACAGCTTCGGAAATTCCTTCCCTTGCTTCAATTAACTTTTCAAGGTTCATCATTCCAACTTCTTTTTTATACTGGTCTACACTCATGGTACTTGTTTTTAAAAAAGCCTTTTCAACCTCTCCGATGGACGGGTTGGATATAGCTTGATGATTGAATTTATTTATCGCTTTATAATTGATTGTTTATTTTTTTTGAATACCAGCTTGCGTTTTTCCAAAGCATCTATTGTTGCGTCGCAACCCGTTTACCAGTGAATCTTTTTTCATCTTCAGGTTTCTTATCAATCAGGTAACCGGTTTCCTAAACTCCTGCATTTGAAAGAAACCCACCATCAACCGGCACAACTATTCCTGTAACGAAGCCTGCAGCTTCATCGTTGATTAACCAATTCATACAACCTAATAGTTCAGGCGCTTCACCAAACCGTTTCATTGGTGTATGAGATAAAACACTTTTCGCCCTTTCGGTATGACCACCATCTTCGCTGAACATTATCTTGCGGCTTCTGTCGTTCAAAAAGAAACCGGGTGCAATTGCATTAACCCTTATATTGGCCGGGGCGAGGTATGCAGCAAGCCATTGCGTAAAATTTGCAATACCTGCCTTTGCAATTCCATACGCTCCAACTTTTGTTAATGGCCTAAAGCTATTCATGGAAGCAACATTAATGATGACACCTTGTTTTTGTTTTGCCATGGATCTTCCGAAAACAAAGCATGGTATTACTGTTCCCATTGTATTCACCTCAATAACACTACTAAATACATCCATATTAAGATTAAAAAATCCTTTTACCGAACCCTCATCCAGCAGTTCCCTTTCATCAAACTCAGTGATGTTCGTTAATGCATCATTTTGATTTCCACCGGCACCATTTATCAGCACAGAACAAATGCCCAGTTCTTTTTCAATGATTTCTTTTGCTGCCTTTACAGCCGATTCATCAGCTACATCTGTACTTACAGAAATTGCCGCGCCGCCTTTAGCTATTATTTCATCCTCTACAGCTTTTAGTTTTTCCAGGCTGCGGCCCAATAGCGCAACTTTATAGCCCTGCGCCGCCAGGTTGATTGCCATTACCGAGCAAAGTGTTCCACCTGCACCGGTAACTACGGCTATCTTAATTTTAGCGTCATCACTCATTTTTTTATCCAGTTTTTAATATTGTGGTAAGAAATGTTTTTGACCATTGTTGCAACGAAATCCCAATCGTTGGGAAGCTTGCCTTCTTCTACCCAACTGCCCAACAGATTACAAAGTATCCGGCGGTAATAATCATGACGAATGAAAGAAACAATGCTTCTGCTATCAGTCGTCATTCCAATAGAAGTACTTAATAAACCAAAACTGCTTAATGCAAGCAGCTGTTGCAGGATGCCTTCATGATGGTCGTTATACCACCACGCCGGGCCAAATTGAATTTTACCTTGCACTCCATCTTCAGAATAGGAACCAGTGATGGTTGCCAACACTCCATTATCGTTCGGGTTCAGTGTGTATAAGATCGTTTTAGGTAAGGCAGTTTCTCTATCTAATGCATCTAAAAAAAGACAAAGCGAGGGCACATCAACAGTACTGCCAATACAGGCATAGCCACCGGCAGGACCCACCTTACTTCTTAATACCGAACTGGTATAACGATAAGCGCCAATATGCAACTGCATCTTCCATTTTTTAACTGCATATTCTTTTCCCAAAAAGTGCAACAGGTAAGATTGAATGCTGGTTAATTCTTCATCGTCTATTCCTTCTTTATTTAAGACCTTTTCAAATATGGTTGTTGCTAATGATGTGTTGCACGAAGTATATTTAAAGCCTGTATCCAGGGAATGATCACTTAACAAACAACCCGTTTCATCAAAGAAATTAAGGCGATTGATAATGGCCCTTTTATAAGAACTTAAATCATCTACTTCAACAGCAGTTAAGTTTTGTAATTTATCCAGCCATGCAAAGAAAGAAGGCTGGTTAAAGCTGATAATGCTATCAGCACGTAAGGATGGCAAACAGGTCAGTACTGCTTGTTCGTTTGCTAATGCTACATGATGTTCAAGACTATCGGTTAGATCATCAGAAGTACAAAGCAACTCTACACCGAGGCCTTTTACAATATTTAAAGCAGTAAACTTTTCTTGCGTCAATCGTTCATTTGACTTATCCCATATTTGTTTTGCAGATGAAGGCGTTAGTAATTCATCTATACCGAACAACTTTTTTAATTCCATGCAGCTCCAATGAAATAAAGGATTACCGGCAGTTTTTGAAAAGCAGGTTGCCCAGGCAAGAAACTTTTCATACTCCGGTTTATCACCTGTGATCAATTCTTCAGCTATACCATCAATACGCATTGCCCGGTGTTTGTATGGGTCGTGCTGCACCCACAGTTGATAGATGTTTTTAAACGTTTTATTAGTGGCTAATGCGGCTGGGTCTATATGATTATGGGGGTCTATTATTGGCAACAATGAAGCTACCTCATGATACAGGCGCTTTCCATAATCATTTAGCTAAAGAAAATCAATATCGTTAAAAACTTTCACTGGCTCTTTTTGTCTTTATTGAATTTATGAATGACAACTGTTGCATAACGCAATCCTAACTCTCTGGAAGATGCAGTATTGAAGTGCGTTACATCCCTTTTATGTGATAGCACTTCTGTATGTACAACAACCGCATATTTCACCTTTTTTGGTAAAGCCTCAATGGCTGCATTAACCCGTTTGGCAAAAGGATGAGTGTCTACATTAAATGCTCCGATCGTTCCCGCATTAAAAGGCAATGATTTTATTTTCAAATCTTTTCTAAATTTTTTTACCAATTCGACCAGCTTAATCTCGTAAACAATTGACTGTAAGGAGTCGCTGTCCGATTCACCCTGGTGCCAAATAATGCCTTTCAATACCCCGGTTCGCATCGCAACCCTTGTTCGTTGTATCGCATCCTCATAAGGGTAACTTTTCGTTGGTGCATAATACTGAGACGGCTCCCACATGTGAATAGACGAACCTCCCACACCACATGGACTAAGTCCTATAAAAACATTGGTGTCGTGTTCAGCCAAAATCTTTCCAAATGCAAAGCCTGGTACAAGCCCTGCTACATCAGCTTTATCAAAATGAAGCGGCTCTTTTTCCAACTGCCATTCTCCATTTTTAATTCAATACCCAAACTCTCTCGTTTCTTAAAGTATCCTCCGCTTCAATGTTACCTCTACCTGCCATATTAGACTGTCCTGCCAATAAGTACAAGTGGAATTGTTTTTTACCAACCGCGGGTTGCGAATAGCACGCAGGTGACAAAAACAACAGGATGACAAACAGAGAAAGAACTTTTGCCCTGGAACTGGTTCCGATGTTTTTCATAGTACGTGGCCTTTTCGAATAAAAAACAGCCGCACCAATTATACAAATCACTCCAGAACCAATTGCGAGTTTACCACTTGTTAATGCTATCGAAGGAATACCCATTACAATGAAGAGGGATCCGGTAATTAAAAATGCGATTCCATATAAAATCATCAACCCGCCTATAACAGAATGGTCGGTGGATGCTGCCTTTGGGGAGGGTGTTGCGAGTTTTGTAAAAAATGCAGCCACCTTTTCGTTATATGCCCTGTCTTTCGACAGATAAAAACCTGATGCCATAAATACAGCTATGCATACCAGCACTTCAATTAACGTTGTCATCTCCCAACTTACCTGCTTACTTGCTGTTAATACTACACCAACAATTATCCCTATAACCATGGAAGCAATGGCACCCCAGGGTTGAGGCCTCCAAAAGATAACTCCCATAATAACGGGGATGATCATAGGGATGGCGAAAATGCCTGACAAATATTGATTTACCTGGAAAGCGCCTCCTAATTTATTTACATATAATCCACCCAGCGCTACAATTAAGCCCACCGCCAACGTCATAATTCTTGCAACCCAAAGGGTTTCTTCCGGTTTGGCATTTTTCCTAAATAAACGCTGGTAAATATCCCGTGTAAGCACACTCGCGGTTACATTGAATTCAGCGCTTAATACACTCATGGTTGCGGCAAACATGGCAGCAATCATTAACCCCATTATACCTGCGGGCAATAGTTTTAAACATACCGCCACATAAGCCATTTCAGGGTTTTGAAGGTCTGGAACAATAACCCGTGCTGCTACGGAAGGGAATAAGAAAATAACAGGAAATATTAAGAACAATGCAGCAGATAAAAGGCCAATCTTTTTACCATCCGACTCCGACTTTGCACTATAGAAACGTTGTATAAATGTCCAGTTACCGAGGTATTTAATAACGATGGTTACATAGTACACGAGCAAGAAGAATGGAGCGCCCCTATGCCCGTTAACGAAGCTCATGTTGTCCGGTATAACCTGTCGCATATTAGATAAGCCACCGGCAGCATTATAAGCGAGTGGAACTAAAATAAGCGTTGCAAAAAACAGGATGATGAATTGAACTACATCGGTTACAATAACCGCGAGGAAACCACCAACAACGGTATACACCGCTACAACCAGCCCGCAATAAATAATAGCCGTTTGAAATGGTATGCCTGAGACTGCAGTTACAAAAATACCAATAGAGTACAGCTTAATCATATCATCCAGCAGCTTTAGCAATACACCGCTCCACGAGAATATTTGACGAATAGGTGCGTTGTATCTCGTTTCTAAAAACTCTACAGGGCTAATGATGCCGGCCCGTTTCCAAAGTTTTGCATACACAAATACTGCAATAAGTGAAGGGAAGATTGTTGACCACATTAAAGTGATTGCAACCATTCCATCTGTATAAGCAATACCTGCATAAGCAACAAACACAAAGGTGCTGAACTTCGTCATAAAGTTGCTGATTCCGCCTGCAATCCACGACACCCCGCTGCCTCCTTTAAAATAGTCGCTGATATTCTTGACATACTTGCCTAAGAATATACCGATACCCGCCATCATTACCATGTAAATAATAATGGTAATATAATCGAGTTGTTGCAGCTTATTCATAATTGTTTCTATAAATGCAGGCGGAAAACCGGTGTACTATTCTTAATGAATCTATTTCTACTGGTTAAATATTACCAGGCTTTTATCTGCAATCACCACTGGTGCATCATACACCGGTATGTTCTTAAAAGTGTATGTATTTCCTTTTTTGCTCCAATTACCAACTGGTATTTCATATACACCTCCGGTTATTATGTCCACTAAAACCGGCTGATCAAAATCAGCATTTACAAAAGAAAATGTAAACAGTCTGGTTGCATTATTATCCGTTGGAATGGTTTCATCATTCCAAAAGGTATACAATTGCTTTCCAGATGTTTTTTTGCGAAATCCATATACAGCAAGGCTTCTGTCGGTGGAAGCCGAATAGCTGTGTTCATTGGCAGCGGCACCATCAATATTATATGTATGATGTAAACCGGGTAGTCTTTCCAATGTATTGTCGAAGATTGAGGTAACATTTTGCATGGAATAATAAGCCACTTTTGGCCGGATCGCCTTTTGGGATGAATCGGATTTAATGATCCCTTTTACATTTAAACGACTAATGGGTCCGCCGGTATAGGCAATGTCAATGATCGTAAAAATACTGCTTTCAATATCGTGCCCCAAATTGCCCAACATCCTTCTTGTATTCCATTTAGCCTGCGAGAGCTCAGACCAGTTATAATCCCAAAGGGCCCCCCTTCCGGCACCTCCTTCTGATGGCGCTCCATTTTCACCTTGCCTTAATTTCATCAAAGGATCATATTTATGCAGCGTTTGACTTAACTGGTAAACCGCAAGATAATTGGCATCAGGATTATAGGCATAGTCATGATATGTCATGTTATCAAACAACTTCATTTTATTTTTGCCAATTCTCTTAAAAAAACGTTCAGCATATTCAAGCCCAATGTGCCCTAGGGCCAAACCAGAAATCTTTGCATCCGGGTGAATTTTCTTAATGATTTGTGCAGTGCGTACATTAAAATCAGCCATCATCTCCGGGCTATTTATTGTATTATCTCCAAAGTTTGGTTCGTTCCAAACTTCCCAATCTTTCACTTTATCCTTATAGCGGGTAACCATTGTTGCTACCCACTTGTCATATCCCTCTAAGGCTTCTTGTGATACGGGCATACCTGCTCCTAAGTTTGCACCGCCACCCCCTTTATATAATGTGTTACCGTATGATGTTTGCAGCCAGGGCTTCAATCCGCGACTGGTTGCGTCGTTCACAATATGATCGAGCCAGGCCCAATCAAATACGCCCTTTACTTTTTCAGTTTTAGCCCAACCTGCCTGTAAACGAAGCAGCTTAATTCCTAAAGGAGCCAGTTATGTTTTATACTGGTCATAGTCTGCAAAATCACGGTCAAGGGTTTCACATCCAATCATCCAGTTCGAAGATTCTATTTCAGCAGTGCTGCGCGGTTTTACTGAGCCTACATAAGGCAAGTCAATTTTGACGTTGGTAACTACCCTGTTTTTTGATGTATCAATTTTTTGCGCATCACTGCTAAATGTTGCCAGTAATAAAACAGATGCAACAAAAGTTTTTAGTTTGTTTTTTATAAGCATCCCATTCCATCTTGAACGCCGTATTGATGTATTTTTTATCATTTCTAAAGTAGCCTTTCCTTTTAATGTTTTAATTTCCGGTATTTTTCTGTGATGAACTTCTCTAATAATATAGCTTAAGTTGTATGACCCGCTTAAGCTGTAACTTTTTCTTGCATTTTTTTCTGATCCTATCCAAAATCATTTTCTTTGTGTTTACTACTATTTAAACTCCATTTATTGCTACAGCCAATTCACTTCATCGTAATCGTTGACCTATCTGCTACAACAACAGGGTAATCCGGAACTGGTATTTCGCGGAATATATATGTATTGCCTGCCTTTTCAAATTTGGCTTTTGGTATCTCATAAACCTTACCGGTAATTAAATCCACAAACACTGGATTTTTAAATACTGCTCCATGTATGGTAAGTGTAGATGTTTTTGGCTGATAGGTATCAACAGGCCGCTCTTCGTGCTGCCAGATGGTAAATAATGATGCCGCCTTGTTTGCATGCTTGTACCCAAAAAAGCTTTGATCGGATCCGCTTGATTTTATTTGGATTCCAGCATCTAAAATCACCTGGCTATCAAATAAAGAGAATACTAGTTGCGCAGCCTTGTAAGCCATTTTGGGCCGTTCAATTGTTTTATCAGCATTGGTTTTTAAGATCCCTTTTGAATTTACACCGACCATGTGGTCACCTGGTTCATAATGAATATCGCTTATAGTAAAAAGGTTGGTGGCGATACCCCGGCCATGGTCGCCCAACATTCTGTGCAAGTCCCATTTTGCCTGTGTAAGCTCCGACCAATCGTATTGGCTTAAGGCACCAATAGTAATTTCTTTTGGTGTAGAAGGCGCACCATTTTCGCCCTGCATAAAGACTATAGCTGCTTTGTATGCCCAAACCATTGCACGCATTTTTTCAATTTGCGGATAAGATGTGGAAGGGTTTATAGCATAGCCGTGATACGTCATAATATCTATGTAATCAAGCGCATCATTTGTTTTAAGATAATCCATAAATTCTTTAACAAACTCAAGCCTGGTAACGCTTGCCATACCAAGTGCAAACAATTTTGCATTTGGCTGTATGTTGCGAACCAGTTTTGCTGTTCTTACATAAAAAGCACCCAGTTCCTTTCCTGTATGCGTTTTATTTAAATCGGGTTCGTTCCAAATCTCCCATTCGGGAACATTGTTTTTGTACCGGCTAACTATTGCCTTCACCCAATTGTCCCATGCAATCAGCGCTTCAGGAGATATGGGGATATGACCCGCCAGTTTTGCATGGCCACCACCTTCGTAGATAGGATTACCATAGGACAGTTCCACCCCGGGTATACACCCCTTGAGGCCGCATCCGGAATGATAGAATCGAGCCATGCAAAATCGTATTGGCCTTTCACCTTTTCGCACTTTGCCCAGCCACCCTGGAGGCGAATACGTTTTGCACCCAGCGGCCCCAGGTATTTTTTGTAAGATTGGTAATCGGTATAGTTTCTATCCAATGTTTCTCCACCTATTGACCAGGTACTTGCTACGATGTCTTTCGAATCACGGGTTTTTAGTTCCCCAACCTGCTTCCACGATGGCTGTGGCTGAGCCAGCAGCGTTAGCGGCGCAAATATGCAGTAAGCAAAAAACAGGTAGATCTTCATCATCAATTTATTAATAGTTTATAACTGTTTATCTGGTGCGCACCAAAGCTACGGCAACGCTCCGCTTACCGGTGTTAGCTTCTTGCATTGGTTTCGATATGCGATACCTGCCAGGCATTTTTTATTGGTTTACTTACTTTAATCGTTGGTTTAACAGCTGCATTATTCATGTTCCAAAACCTGTAACAATGCCATTTTTAATCCCTTCTTCAGACGGCTTTATACTCACAACAACACATTGGATTTGTAATATTGAGCAGGGAAAATTTGTCCATATTATTAGCGGCGCTGCTATTGCCGGTAATCATTTTGCTTACCAACGGGTTTTGATGCTAAAGAAAATTTCATTGCAGCAACCGGATCAAAAGCCGTGGCATGGGTTGAAAGCGCAAACTGGTATTGAAAATTATTTTGCCCATACTGGTTATAGATACCCAACATCAACGTGTCTTTATGTCCTTGCGGGTTTAAGGTATATCTATCTGTTTGTCCGCCGGCCAAAGCATTTAACTGCGGTGAATTTTCCCAAAGCGAGTCAGGTGTGCTTTTACCCAGCCTGAAAAAACTGCAATCCATATTGGATAAAGTGATGCCATAATTGCCATCGCTCATATCGGCAAAGTGGTTAAAGGTTTGCCAATCGTAGCGGGCATTTTGTGCAGCATAATGTCCGCCGCGGGTTTCCTTTTTTGCGGTAAGTATAGCACCTAATTCTTCGTGACGTGTCGTTGGATTTTCAAGGTTAAATGAGAACGACCATAATTTTAGATCGCCATAATTTGCCTGTATGCTGTCTTCAATTTCTATGCGGGGACTATTGGCAAACAGCGTTATTCTAACCGTGTGCAGAATGGGGTTTTCCGATCCTGCTTTCAACGGAACCGATCCAGGCCCTCCATTTTCAATCACAAGCGGCTCCCCGTCATTTACATCAGTGGTGCCTAAGTCGTTCAGGAACTTTCCATCAACTGTTTTTACCAGTTGCCTGTTATTTGCCAGCTTATCAAAGATATCGGTAATGGCGCCTGAACGGGTAAGGCGAACGCGATATAAGTTGTTGCTAAAGTAATCGCCTGCAACTACAGCAGCCAACGGACGTTCAGCAGGAGTTCCTTGCCTGATTTCAAAAACCTTGTAGCCAACTGACGGAAGGTTTTCGGCATGTATCCGCAAAATCTTTTTTCCGCCTTTTGTTATTAACTGGCTTGCGGCTTCCTTGTTGGTTGTTACATCTACAACTTTTACAGGATAGGTACCGGTATATAACACATCGGCTACATCGCTTCGTACCCAGCTCAATGCATTAAAAACAAAGAACCTTTGGTGAGCAGATTTATTTAATTGATTACCGAGCATATTTGCAGCCAAAGAGAACAAAGTATCGGTGTATGTAGTAATCTGCTGTTGTAATTTTATTTGCCATTCTGCCCTTGCTTTTTGCGATACGGGGCCATCGGCTGTCCAGTCGTGTTCCCAATACAAACCAAAGGCATCCCAGGCAGTTTCTTTTAATGGCCTAAGATGCTTAGCAAAATTCTTATCGCTCAATGATACAATCGTTGCCAATGCCTCGGCGGTTCTTAGCTTTTCGGTGCTGCGCCTAACTTTAGCTGTTGTTTCGTTCATAGAAACGCAATAGGTATCCCACTCATTACCATAACTTACCGCTTCTGCCGGCAGCTTTATTTTGTTTTGTACAACATCTTCAAAAAAATCTTCTTCGTTCGATACACGAACTTTTCTATTGGCAGTTGTTCCCTTTTTTGCGGCCTCGATAAAAGCAGGAGAAACGTAGGTGTCAAGGTCATCCCAGCCAAATCCAAAAGCACCGGCAATATTGTAAGGATACTTTGAAGGGCGAGAAATGGTATCGCACATTTTATCCAAATCAGCAATAACAGTAACCATATCGTCTGCAGCTTCTGAGGCTACCTTTTCTCTACGCGCTTCTGCATAACCACCCAACGTTCGGCCATTGTGTATGGGGCGGTTATACCACTTCATCATTACCCCGGTTGCATCCAGGCCGATGTAGTTGTACAACTGGTGCCGCCGTT
>JBBJMD010000025.1:0-32348 GCA_037719925.1 Ferruginibacter sp. | reverse complement strand
TCAAAAAGTTTGAAGATAACTTTGACGACTACAATACAATAATTTTACAGGCATTGGCCGACCGCCTCGCAGAAGCCTTTGCAGAGCTGCTGCATAAAAAAACCAGGCTGGAATACTGGGGCTACGCCACTGATGAACATCTAACCAATGAACAACTCATAAAAGAAGAGTACCTCGGTATTCGTCCTGCACCGGGTTATCCCGCCTGCCCTGATCACACAGAAAAACATAAGCTATTTAAGCTCCTGGGAGGTAAGGAAGCAACCGGAATTACTTTAACTGAAAGTTTAGCGATGTACCCTGCATCCTCCGTCAGCGGGTGGTATTTTGCGCATCCGGATAGCAAATATTTTGGCGTAGGTAAAATTGAAAGGGACCAGGTGATCGATTATGCTTCCCGTACCGGAATGAACCTGGAAGAAACAGAGCGCTGGTTACGACCAGTATTGGAATATGATGTGTAGCATATAGCTTATGCTTTCACCTGCATACCTTGACCTTTGTTTGAGCCCATTTATAATGACGAAGCAAACCTTCAAAAGCACTAACTGCCATGGTACAACCCCGGAAGCGCCCGTGTAATTAAAACCTGAAAGTAATTTCAATGCCCTTTCAGTAAGTGCCCCTGTTGCTGTTAGTAAATTTACCCGGCTTATGCTCCTTGGATAATATTTCCCAAAAGGAAGTAAGTGCTGATATATTAAAGGTTGGAACTATAGGATATAATCATATTCGACGTTTTCTACCCTTAGAATGAATGCTCTAAACGTCCCGCGAAATAGGTATAATATCTTCCCGACCGGTAAACGGAGAAAATCCGGATGCAATACCAACTATAAATATTATAAATCATGTAGCTTTAATATCCTTTAATACTTTTTATGCGTATCATTTCTTACAATGTAAACGGCATACGTGCCGCAATAAAAAAAGGTTTGATTGACTGGTTAAAAACCAACCCTGCGGATATTATTTGCCTGCAGGAAACAAAGGCAACAAAAGATGATATTGACGTAAAACAATTGGAGGCGCTTGGCTTCCAACATTATTGGTTCAGCGCAGAAAAAAAAGGGTACAGCGGCGTGGCGGTGTTTACAAAAATAAAGCCCGATAATGTGTGCATCGGATGTAACATTCCCGCAAGCGATGCGGAAGGAAGGGTGATCCAACTGGATTTTGGAAATATTCGTCTTATCAATGCCTACTTCCCCTCCGGCACAAGCGGCGACCTCAGGCAAAAATTTAAATATGAATGGTTAGATCAGTTCCATTCTTACCTGGATAACCTGAAAATAAATTATCCCAATATAATTCTGTGCGGGGATTACAATATCGCACACCACGACATAGACATACATGATCCTAAAGGAAATAAAAACAGCAGCGGCTTTTTGCCTGAGGAAAGAGCCTGGATGACGAAATTTCTGACCAGCGGTTGGATGGATACTTTTCGAGAATTTCATATGGAGCCTGATCGGTATAGCTGGTGGAGCCAGCGCTTTCCGTCAGTAAGGTTGAATAATAAGGGCTGGCGTATAGATTATTTCACTGTTACAGCACCTTTAAAGAACCAATTGGTAACCGCGGATATCTATCCCGATGTTAAGCACAGTGATCATTGCCCGGTATTTTTGGAAATTAGGACCTGACAACAATAGTATAAAAAATATGCAGGGAATACCTCTCGTATGGGCTTTATCTTTCCCGATTAATGCGCTTTGAATAGTATCCACAATATTCTTCTACTGTTTCCATAAGCCGGCTTACTTTGCTTTACTTTACCCAATAAATATATTGCTATGGAGGTTTTGATTTTTATTGCGTTATTGATTATTATCATTTTATTGTTCAATATAAAATCCCGGCAAAAAGAAACCGCAGGTAATATCCATAAAAGCTTTTTGTCATTAAAAAAAGAACTGCTGGAATTAAAAGATTCACTAAATAATATTCCAGGGAAAGCGGAGCCACTTCAACCTCACGATGAAAAGGTTGTGCAATGGAGGCCCTACGTGCCCCCGGAAATAGTTAGCCCTCCTGTAGTTAACACCCCCGTTGAATTACACCGTGAAGAAAAAAAAGAAAAAGTTATTTTGCCTGCTGCGGAGACCTGGGAGGCACAACCTACTCCTCCTACAGTAAACCTTTCACCTGACCGTGCTACGCGCGTTGCTGCTGAAGGATGGTGGGATAACTGGGTCCGCAATAATCCGGACCTGGAGAAATTCATTGGTGAAAATCTTATCAACAAAATTGGCATAACCGTACTGGTTCTGGGGATTGCATTTTTTGTAAAATACGCTATCGACCAGGATTGGATCAAAGAGGCGGGGCGGGTTAGCATTGGCATCGGCTGCGGTATTGTACTAACCGGCCTGGCGCATTATTTACGGAATTCTTATCGCTCTTTTAGCTCCGTGCTCGCAGGCGGTGGGATCGCTGTATTCTATTTTACAATTGCCTTCGGCTTTCACCAATACCAGCTGTTTACACAAACGGCGGCCTTTGTAATAATGGCTTTTATAACCGTGTTTGCTGTAACGCTTTCATTGATTTATGACAAATTGGAACTTGCTGTTATTGCAGCTATCGGGGGCTTTATTACACCTTTCCTGGTAAGCACCGGCAGTGGAAATTATATCGTATTATTTACTTATATTCTTATGCTGAACATAGGCATGCTGGTACTTGCCTACTTTAAAAAGTGGCAGGCAATTAACGTTATCGCCCTTTTTTTTACGATCTGTATTTATGGAGGTTGGCTGGTGCAGAACACGTTCTCCGGCAACGCCTTCCTGTTGTTTAAAAACTCGTTACTATTCGCAAGCGCTTTTTACCTTTTGTTCCTGGGCATGGGTATGATCTATAACATCCGTACCCGGCGCCGGTTCACTCCCTTTGATTTCACACTGCTTATGGTGACAACATCCAGTTACTATGCCGCTGGTATGGTCAATTTGCATTACTGGAACGAAGGAGCATACCAGGGTTTATTTACCATTGTACTCGCAGCCATAAATTTTTGCCTTGCAGGATATTTGTATAAAACCGGGAAGGGAGATAAGAATTTATTGTATTTGCTGATTGGACTTACACTTACTTTTACTTCTTTAGCTGCACCTGTTCAATTACAAGGACATACCATCACTTTATTCTGGAGTGCAGAATTCGTATTACTATATTGGCTCCACCAGCGAAGCACCATCAGGGTTTTTAAAACTTCCTCTTTTATTATCATGGTATTGTTGCTGATCAGCTTAATGATGGATTGGAGCAAAGCAAATGATTTCAACGGCCAGCACCTGGTTGTACTCTATAAAACCCTCGAGGGATTCATTACCAATGTCGTGGCCGTAATAGCCTTTATTACTTATGCAATGCTTTTAAGGAAAGAAAAAAACACGATCGTTTATGTAGCCGGGATCAGCAATAATGCAGCAGCTACTGCAATGATAATAATCGCTGCTTTTATATTTTACCTTACCTGCGTGTTTGGGATAAACCTGTATTTCTATAATTACCTGGTCCTGGATGTGCCCAATACCTGGCACCAATTGATCACCTACCTGTTTACAGCGCTGCTGCTATGGATCATACGGCGGTACGGGGTTACCATCAATATAGCCTGGCGAATGATATTAATAGCCGGCTGCGTTGTAATGTACCTGGTAAGCATCCCCTATGTCAGCAGTTTAAGAAACGGGGCATTGTTGTCTCAATATCCATCCGAACAGTTGTGGGTGCACTGGATGTCTGCACTGGCATTGCTTTACCTGCTCTACCAGGCTATCGCACTTTACCGGAAAAACGGTCAATCTTTTGGAACTACTGGTAACATTTTCGTGTGGGTGATCAATAGTACGCTGATCTTCTTTTTTAGTATTGAAGCCATGCATTTCTATCTCTACATTACCGCCCCGCTTCAAACCAGGGAGGCATCTTTCCAACAATATGTTAAAGCAGGTTTGACCATTATTTGGGCGCTTTGTTCTTTTACCATTATGTGGATGGGGATGAAACATAAATTTAAAACATTGCGCATCATATCCCTGGTTGTTTTTTCTTTTGCATTGGTGAAACTATTTTTATTTGATATTCGTAATATTTCTGAAGGCGGCAAAATAGCAGCTTTTATCATGCTGGGAATATTACTGCTGATCATCTCATTCATGTATCAAAAGCTAAAGAAAATTATTATCGATGATAGCACCCGTTAAAATATTGGTAAGCGTAGTCATAATTTGCCTGGCACCATTTTTTGTTTTCGCTCAACAGTTCAAGTATACTGCTGAACTGGATTCTGTGGTCGCTGCCGGGTTTTACACAATCCCGGTTTCACCCTCGTTTTCTGCCTACATAAAAACGGACTTAGCCGATATCCTGATCGCTGATAAAAATAACAGGTGGGTGCCACATATTTTACAGGCAGGGAAGACCGCCTTGACAGCGGATCTGTTCAGCGCTTTCCCGGTATTACAAAACACCATTACTGACAGTGGTAAAAATTTGCTGGTCATAGAAAATACAAAAGAAGAAGGCATTTATAACTTCGCGCTCTTTCTGAAAAATTCTGCTGTAAGCCGCATGGCCAAATTAAGCGGCAGTAACAACCAGCAGGAATGGTTCATCATTGATGATAATATAGCCATCAGCAGAAGTTATGAGATGAAGGAAGATGAGTACCTGCAGGAAATAAATTTTCCTTTAACGAAATACCGCTACCTGAAAATAATTGTTGATAACCGGTCCAACGACCCTTTGCGCATTACCAGGGCGGGCTTTTTTGGAAAGCCCTACAAACAAATAACCAATTACCAGGAAAACCCGGTACCTGCATTTTTTCAAAAAGATAGTAATAATTATTCCTACATTGAAGTAAGGCAATCCAACAATTACCAGTTTGATAAAATATTTCTAAAAATAGGAGGAGCGAAATTTTATGAGCGGGAAGTGCAACTTTTAATTCCGGTTTTGGGAAAGGGACCAATAAGCGCAAGGCGGGGTAAGTTAATCGGGAATTTTAAGTTATTATCTGCATCTCCGGCAGTTTTTGAATTGCCCCGCACGAAGGCCCCGCTTTTCTTTATAGTAATTAAAAATGGGGATAACCCCCCGCTGAAAATAGAAAATGTGCTTACACAACAACAAACTTTTTCCCTGGTAGCCTACCTTGAGCAGGGTAATAAATATAGGTTACTGATGACAGATTCACTGGCTTCTTTTGCAGACTACGACCTGCAAAGTTTCAAGGACAGCATTACAAGCCTCCAGCCTTTAAGTTATAAAAATATACAGGCCATTAAAAAGGATACGATAAATAATACTGACCCCGGTAAAAACCGGTGGGTATGGCCAACGATCATTTTAGCAGCCATAGTGCTATGTTTTTTTACTTACCGTCTTACCACCGATATGAACCAATCAAAATAATAATAACCATTTGTATGTTTGCACGGGTAAATAATTAAAAGGGCACTATTCAGGTTGACTAACCATGCACATAGAAATCCAATACAGATCGGGCTTCATACTATACCGCACGTTAATTAGAAACACCAATGATTATATATAACGTAACAATAAAAGTTGACTTTTCCATACAAACGGATTGGCTAAACTGGATGCAGGAGAAACAAATACCAGCGATCCTGGATACCGGCTGTTTTACCCAAGCCCATATTTTGCAACTGCTTGAGCCCAACGATCCCGACGGCGTAACCTATGCCGTACAATACTATGCGGAAAGCAAGGAGCTGTATAACCAGTATATTCAACTTTCCTCACGGGCGCTATCACAAAAATCATTTAATAAATGGGGCGATAAACTCATTGAATTCCCAACGGTAATGCAGTTGTTAATTAAATGTGCGAAATAAAAAACCCAATTTCACGAAATGCAAAAACTTTTCAACATTACAATCAAATCCGCATGGGCAGTGGATTTGCAACCATTGAAAGCTGAAAGCCTTGCCAGCAAAGGATTCCAGGCAAGCTACCCCCGGAATGAACATTGACCAGTAAAGGCCTACTTGTGCAAACCCCTTATTCCTTGCGGTTTCCAGGGGTTTTTTTGCATATGAAAAAAAAGAGAAAAACTTTTGTTGCAATTAAAAACCGTCTATATTTGTTGGAGTTAAAATTCAAAAAAACTTAATTATGAACAAAGCAGAATTAATCGCAAAAATCGCTGATGATGCAGGCATTACTAAAACACAGGCTAATGCAACATTAGATTCTTTTGTAGAGGCAGTTACAAAAACTTTGAAAGGTAATGGCAAAGTTACGTTAGTTGGTTTTGGTACGTTCTCTGTCTCCAAGAGAGCAGCGCGTAACGGACGTAACCCACAAACGGGAGCTGTTATTAAAATCAAAGCTAAGAAAGTAGCTAAATTCAAAGCTGGTAAAGAATTATCTGCCAAATTGTAATGATTGCCCAACCACATTCAAAAGGCAAGGCGTACTGATACGTCTTGCTTTTTTACCTAAATCAGCATTTACTTAAATAATCGATATTATGGGACGAGGAGATATTAAAACAAAAAAAGGGAAAATTTCAAATGGCTCATTTGGGAAATCAAGACCCGCAAAGGCTGCAAAGAAAGTTACGGCCCCTCCGGCAAAAAAACCTGAGTAAGCTATTTTTTTGAGATTGATTGGTTGATATTCACCTGTTAACTTCTTAAGGGGCAAGCCTTTCCATCTTCCAGTTACCTTCTTCCTGTTTAGTGTATTGCAGGCGATCATGTAAGCGGCTAGATCTCCCCTGCCAAAATTCTATGAGAACCGGGGCTACCCGGTAGCCACCCCAAAATCCGGGACGAGGAACTGGCATGCCGGCAAATTTCTGCTGGTATTTTAGTACATTCTCTTCGATCACTTCCCGGTTATCAATCACAGTACTTTGCGGCGAAGCCCAGGCTCCAAGCCTGCTCCCTTCGGGTCTCGATAAAAAATAGCTGTCACTATCCTCGCTGCTTACTTTTTCCGTTATGCCTTCTATCCGCACCTGCCTTTCTAATTCTTTCCAAAAAAATACCATGCAGACAAGGGGGTTGTTTGCCAGTTCATTTCCCTTATTACTGGTATAATTGGTAAAAAATACAAAACCATTTTCATCAAATCCCTTTAACAGAAGGATCCTGGCTGAAGGTTTCCCTTCCAATGTCGCAGTTGCCAGCGTAAAGGCATTTACTTCGTCAACGGCACTTTTCACTGCATCATGCCACCATTTCTCAAATTGTTTTACTGGGTCGGGATCGGCCTCCGTTTCATTTAATGTTTGCAGTATATAATCCCTTCTGATGCCGGCTATATCACTCATGTCATAATAGTTTTAAGCAGTAAAGTTGATTTAAATTATGAACATAAAAAAGTATGTTCGTGATAGTGAAATATACTTTCAACCCGGGTGAATACTGATCACTTAATATTGATATAAACGGCTGTTTTTAAAAGTAACCCTTTCCCTTCTGCTTCAACTCAACTATTTCATCTTCCGCATTAGTTAAGAGGCTTTCCAGTTCTGAAATACGGCTGGTCTGCTGCTGTAAAAGAAGGTTCCGGTTATTCACATCAAGTAAGTGCGTTTGCAGGTCTGCAAGTTGTGATTGCAAAAAAGTGTATTCCTGGTTGAGGGTTTGCAATTGCTGTTCCATACTAACGGTATTGTATGTTCGCTTTTCCACCCTGCCGGTTACGGAATATACAGAAGCGGATACCTGCTCCTGCAAATCACTTATATCTTGCCTCAGTTCTTTTAACTCTTTTAACTGGTTATCCATGGTGCTGCGATACTCATTTGCTTCCGATAGCATTGTGTGCAACACTTCAATTTCCTTATCCCTGCTGTTGACTATATTCGTGTATTCCTCAAGCCTGGCGGCCTGGCTATTGTTTTCAGCCACCAGCGTTTTTATCGATTTTGATAGATCGAAATTGCCATTATTTTCCATATAACTGCTAATGTTACCGGTTTTCGGCCGGCATTTAGAACTGGACTGAGTCCACTATCGCACCAACCCGTTTTAGTTATAGAAGTCGTTTGTATAGGCCTAGAAATAAAAAAACTTCCGTAAAACGGAAGCCCTTTCATGATGATTTCTTTAACCTTTTACTAATGTGCCAACCTTTTCCCCGGCTACTACTCTTAATAAATTACCCGGTTTGTTCATGTCAAATACAATGATCGGTAATTCGTTCTCCATACATAAGGTGAAAGCAGTCATGTCCATTACTTTTAAATTGTTGGTAATGCACTCGGCAAATGAAATGGTTGAATACTTTGTAGCAGCAGGATCTTTTTCGGGATCGGCAGAGTAGATTCCATCTACTCGGGTCCCTTTTAAAATCACCTCGGCCTGTATTTCAATAGCCCTTAAAGATCCGGCGGTGTCGGTTGTAAAATAGGGGTTGCCGGTACCGGCGCCAAAGATAACCACCCTTCCTTTTTCCAAATGCCTCATTGCCCGGCGGCGGATATACGGCTCAGCAATTTGTTCCATTTTGATGGCGCTTTGCAGGCGCGTATAAACTCCTGCCTTTTCCAAAGCGCTTTGCAGGGCCATCCCGTTAATAACCGTTGCCAGCATTCCCATATAATCTCCCTGCGCGCGTTCAATCCCTGTTTCTGCTTCGTTCATTCCCCTGTAAATATTACCCCCCCCGATTACGATAGCCACTTGTACGCCTAATTCAATTATACTCTTGATATCTTCGGCATAGCGGGTCATCACATCGCTGTCTAACCCAAAGTTTTTATTCCCCATTAATGACTCGCCGGAAAGTTTAAGAAGTATACGCTTGAATTTGGGTACCATTTGTTTCAAATTTTTTGCGAAGATATATTTTTAAACTTATTTCAGTCTTTTTATTGAATATTAAAGCCTTCAATTTATTGATGAACCAGCTGGCGCCTTTACTTTTTATAAGTATGCTTTCGCAGATACTTAAACCCGTAACAGGATCAATAAGCTGCAATTATGAGCATGCTAGCATACTATTGTTCCCTGGTTCCAAATCAACTTTCCCAACCGGGCACTTTAAGACGGGCATTAAAAAAGCGAAACTTCCGTTTCGCTTTTAGAAATATATTTGTCATAATTGATTAACCTAATGCCACTCTTTTAAATTCTATCACTTTTAACCCGCTGTCCACCGTTTTCAAATAATCCCCTACACTCTTGCTGTTATCTTTTACAAATGCCTGTGCCATCAACGTATTATCCTTAAAGAATTTGTTGACTTTCCCAACCGCTATTTTTTCCGCCATTTCAGCTGGCTTGCCTTCCGCTTTAATTTGTTCAACGGCGATAGCCCTTTCTCTTGCAACGGTTTCAGGAGCAATAGAAGTTTCATCAACTGCCAAAGGATTCATTGCTGCGATCTGCATCGCTACATCTTTACCTGCATCACCTGCATGCTTATTGAAACCTACCAATACACCCATGCGGTTGGCACCATGTATATAAGATGCAACATAATCCGCTTCCACCCTTTCGAATTTAATGGCAATTTTTTCACCGATCGCGGCTAATTTATCATTGACCAGTTCAGCCACCTTTGTGCCGTTAATTGCCACTTCATTCAACTCCTCAGCACTGTTTACATTGCTCGAAATAGCCGCGTCCATTATATTTTGAGAGAAGGCTACAAATTCAGGGTTCCGGCTAACAAAGTCGGTTTCGCAGCTAACGCAAACGATCATGCCGGTTTTGTTATCGGTGGTTGTTTTTGCCAGGATCACTCCTTCTTTTGCTTCCCGGTCGCTACGTTTCGCAGCAACTTTCTGTCCCTGCTTGCGGAGCCAGTCAATGGCTGCCTCAAAATCGCCATTGCTTTCTGTCAATGCTTTGCGGCAATCCAACATGCCCGCGCCTGTTGACTGGCGTAATTTATTAATATCTGCTGCTGTTATTGTTGCACTCATGATAATATGTTTAACTACAAAAATCCACCTGCTATTACACAAATGAATTTTTAAAAAATTTGTAAGATTGTGATTAAGAACTAATGTAAAGGAATATAAATACGCGCTGCTGTAAAAGGATAACCTTAAACAAGCCCTGGCCTTCGTAATACCGGACGGTGCTTATCTTGGTCCTCCAGGGCCACCAGCAGGCCTTCTGCCACCCGCGCCTGGTCCCGGAACCCGACGTTTGGTTGGCGCTGCACCCCTTGCCCTTTTATTCCTGTCATCGCCGCCATCAGCCTTTTGCTCATAACGGGCTGCTTTTGCTTCTGCACTTTCTTCACTCTCACCGCTGCTATCGTCATCATCCTTCTCTGCCTGGCGTTCTGCCAAACCATCCGCAATGGCGGCAGCAATATAATTTACAATGATAGCGATCGACTTGGTCGCATCATCGTTGGCTGGTATGGCGAATTCAACTTTATTAGGATCACAATTGGTATCAACCATACCAAAGGTGGTTATATTCAAACGTTTTGCTTCTGCCAGGGCGATGTGCTCATGGCCAATATCTACTAAAAATAATGCTGCAGGAACCCGGCTGATCTGTGCAATACCACCCAGCACTTTTTCCATCTTCTCTTTATCGCGGGTAAGTGTAAAACGCTCTTTTTTAGTGAGGTTATCAATGCTTCCGTCATTAAGCATTTTTTCAATGCTCTGCATTTTTTTAACGCTTTTACGAACGGTATTAAAGTTGGTCAGCATCCCACCTAACCAGCGTTCTGTAACAAAAGGCATGTTAATACGCTTTGCACAATCAGAGACAATTTCTTTGGCTTGCTTCTTCGTTGCTACGAACATTATCTTCTTGCCGCTCTTTGCAATTGATTTCAACGCAGCTGCGGTTTCCTGCAAACCTTCCACGGTTTTGTTCAGGTCAATAATGTGTATGCCTTTTTTCTCAGCAAAAATGTAAGGCAGCATTTTAGGGTTCCATTTCTTTTTTAGATGACCAAAATGAACACCTGCTTCAAGTAGTTGCTGTTGTAAGGAAGTACTATTTTCCATTGTATATAATTGTAAGTATTTTATAAAATAATGTGCATGATGCGGGGGCTTAAGCCCCGATGCTGGATCCCTGCAGATAGTTTGTCCTTGTCGGCGTGTTTCCAGTAACTGCTATCCAGTATCTGCCATCCAGTTTCTGGTATCCAGTATCCGGTACCTGCTTTCCAGGACCCTCGTATTACCTTTTGGAGAACTGGAAGCTTTTTCTTGCTTTTTTCCGTCCCGGCTTCTTACGCTCAACCGCTCTCGGATCTCTTTTAAGTAACCCGGCTGCTTTCAATGCTGGACGATAATCGGTACTAACTTCGAGTAACGCACGTGCAATACCTAATTTAGTCGCTTCGGCCTGGCCTTTGATTCCACCACCCTGTGCATTGATGACAATATCAAATTTGTCGGCTGCTTCCACCGTCTTAAGCGGAGCCTCTACCTGGTTTTGCAGGTAAACTAATGAGAAATAGTTTTTGTAATCCTTGCCGTTGATGGTGATTTTACCATCTCCCTTGCTTAAGAACACCCGGGTTACAGCTTCCTTACGACGGCCAACTGCGTTTTTTTGTTTTTCCATTATGTCAGTTTGAAATTTATTCCGCTTATCGCGGTATGAAAATTTGAAAAATACTTACAAACTTTCAATTCTGTTATAAGTAATTAAAATTTAAGCTCAACGGGCTTTTGTGCCGTATGAGGATGATCAGTGCCTACATATACAAATAGCTTTTTATACATCTTACGCCCCAAACGATTTTTAGGCAACATCCCTTTGATCGCTCTTTCCACAATTACTTCAGGCCTGCGTTTTAAAAGGTCCTTGGCAATTTCCTCTTTACGCCCTCCCGGATAACCGCTAAAATTGTCATATACTTTCTCATCCATCTTATTACCGGTAAGTTTGATCTTGTCGCAATTGGTAACGATCACATAGTCCCCGCAATCTACGTGAGGTGTGTAATAGGCCTTGTTCTTACCACGAAGAATGGCAGCGATCCTGGCGCACATACGTCCAACGGTTTGATTAGTACCATCAATCACATACCAGTTGTGAATAACGGTAGCCTCGTTCGCATGTTTGGTGGTGAAATGTAGTTTACTCATTGTTTTTGTTTTTAAGTGATGCTTTCGCTATCCCGAAAGCGTTTTTTTAATGGACGGCAAAGGTAAGGGGATGAAAATTCAATTCCTACAAAATACGGAAGTAATTTGACTCCGCCTTTGTAACGTACTGGTTTACAGTAATTATTTTGACCAATTTTTTTATTAAGGTAGAAAACCGTTGAAAATATGGCCAAGGAATTTAACTTGTTGCTCAAAAAAGGAACGAATGAACTGATAAAGAATGATAGCAGGCACTTAATAAAGCTGGGGTACTTCCAAAATTAAAGGCAACTTATTAAATGCTCCTCCCTAAGCCGCCCTAACTATTTTCGCAGGAGTTGATGTTCCTTTATTGATCAAGGTTAACCGGTGCTGCAGCATCCCGTTGCCTAACCGCTTACCTTACCGAAAACTATCTTATTATATTCTTGATTTAAAAATCAATCCCCACCCACTTCTTCTTTCTTCTTTATTTTTTCTCAAAATTAAATTTATATAGTTTACCTGGTCGATTGGGAACATCCTGTTCCATTTGATTGAGGTCAATTAGCAAATCCATGGAGAAGAATTTTTTCCTGAAATTGCGCCTGTCCATTTTCTTATCCAGTATGGCTTCGTATAAATTTTGTAATTCCCGTAAGGAGAATTTTTTAGGCAATAAATTAAACCCTAACGGATGCTCCTGCACTCTCTTTTGCAATTGCCTTAAACAGCAGTCAAATATTTGCTGGTGATCAAAAGCCAGATCAGTAACATTTTGTATATCATGCCAGTGGAGTTCATTATCTAAAATATTAAGCTTGTGGTGCTGTACATTGATCAGCGAACAGTAAGCTACCGTTACTACCCTTCCTGCAGGATGCCGGCTCACGGTCCCAAACGTGCCTACTTGCTCCAGGTACACATCATTGAGGCCCGTTCGCTTTTTCAGTATCCTCGAAGCCGCAGCATCCAAATCTTCCTGCGGAAAAACAAGGTCGCCCAGTAAGGACCACCTACCTGTGAACTTTTTCAAATCGCTCCTTATCAGCAGCACGTTCAGTTTCGATTCATCAAACCCAAATATCACGCAGTCTACCGATAATGCTATACGCGTACTGTTTTCTACTTCAGTCTGGATGGCCTGGAATGATTTAATTTTCTTTCGAGTCGTGGTGTTTTGTACTGATGGGATTTTTTTGATTATTTTATTTTGGCAAACCGGGGGTATCCTGAAATTTGCGGGCTAGAAGGGTGAATTTTGCGCAGCGTAGGTCTTTGCTGCACGGCAGCATACATTCGTTTGCTGATTGGTGACTAATGTAAATTTTTGAGCATGTTGGATTTTCTTATCATGGGGAACATATAGCAACGTTTAATGTGTAAATTAAACACATGATTGGGAATCGAAAAAATATATCTGCTATTTCACTTTGCCAGGTAAAAATAGCCGGTTCGCATATTTGTCAGGAAATGTACCATGTTAAAGGCAATTATAACAGTATGAAAATCGAAAAGCCATATAGGTTGTATACCACAAGAAGGGAGAATTGGTTTGATAAAAACAACAACAATGCAATCGCAGTTGCAGAATGGAAATCATATGTCAAAGCTGATCATCAAATGGAACTAATAAATGGCTATAAATTTAAAATTCCACGAGAAATTATTACGGTTAATGATGACGGCTTAATTCTTTGGAAAATTCATTCACATAATGGTGTGCCTGTATTCGATGTTTTTTTTAGTCATGAAAATGGAAACATTGATGTCGCATCCCGATAAATTAAATGCGAAAGTACAAGGCGATAATGGTGAGATCTATGATAAGCATTATTTCTTAACCGAACAGGAAGTTAAACCATGGTGGAGATTCTGGTAACGAACAAAAATTGCAATTATCACAATCTGATAATTTAAAGGAACATTTGAATATAAAAACAAATAATTTCTTGCTTCAGTAAGTTTAGGGATCAATCATATTTTTTACATATTCTCCCCCAACCTGACCAGGTCCGCTTCGGCTTTTGTAATATCTATTTCGGAGTAATGACCACTGGGAATGTTGCAAATCGTCATTCATCCAATATATCTATACTATCCCCAAAAGGAGAATTACCATCAGATTTAATTATATACATTAGATCGGCGATTGCGGTCTCATTTTTCTTTTTGGTTATAAAAAAGCGGGCATCTTTAAAGTTCATTTTTTTTATCTGTCCAGTGGGGCGCTGAGTGCCAAGCATTCCATAGTAATAGAACAGTTGATGATCTTTACCTAAAATTATTGTCATTACACCTGATTCTTTTACGGGCATTGCGGTGCCATTTTTTGGTTCAATTACATTCATGGCTGTGGGCTGACTCATTGAAGTTGTGAAAACAAAAAATGTTATCAGCAAAAAGCCCAGGTCAACCATTGGAGTTAAATCAACTCTTGTGGGATGGTGATGTACTGAACTTTTTATAAACCTTTTTCTTTTCTTGCTGGTAGAAATATTTATCTCCGTCATAAGACTTTTTTAAATTGTATAAAATAGTTTATAGCTTTGATTCAGGTATTAAATAATTCCACAATTCACGCACAATCGAATACAGCTGCTAACAATCGGATAAAATATCTTAAGGGTTAATTAGTAGAAATTAAAAGCAAATCAACTTTGGCCAACGTAGCTGGTTTTATAGAAAGTAGGTCTTAAAATACAGCGACATGTTAATGCATTGAGATGGTGCAAACGTTTTTTGGCAATAACCTTTAACAGTTTATCAGTTTATGTATTCTGATTTTCGTATTTAAATTTTGAGCAGTAAGATTATGTATCAAAAACAACAAACAACTGCATTTCAGCAAAAGACCGTAGATTGGTTGTCAACCGTTAAGGCTGTTGATATAGCCGGAAAAGTAGCCGCGGATACCGAAGACCTCAGGGACGTGCTGCGCTTTCATGAATACAGGTATTACGTGGAAAACGACCCCCTGATAAGTGACTCAGAATATGATGCGCTTTATAAAATATTGCAGCAATTTGAAAAAGAAAACCCCTCCCTGGTAACGCCTGATTCTCCTACACAAAGAGTGGGTGCCGGCCTCGTGAATGATTTTGCCAAGGTAGAACACCTGGTACCAATGTTATCCCTTGAAAATTCTTATAATGAGGAAGACCTGTTGGACTGGGATAGAAAGGCGAGGGAATTATCGGGCCTCGATAAGATCGAGTATTGCGTGGAACCCAAATTTGACGGGGCAAGTGTTTCACTGATCTATGATGATGACCGCCTTGCCCGTTCTGCTACACGGGGGGATGGAGTGGTAGGTGATGATATTACCCTTAATACCAAACAAATTAAATCAGTGCCGCTTTCAGCGAAATTCAGTCACTATGGAATTGACCAGATTGAAATAAGGGGCGAAGTACTGATCAATAAAAATAATTTTAAAAACTATAACGATAAGCTGGCAGAAGAAGGTTTGCCACCCTTTGCCAACCCGAGAAATGCCGCTGCGGGTACGCTGAGGATCAAAGACACGGCGTTGGTAGGCCGTAGAAACCTCGAAGTTTTTTTGTACCATGTTAGCTATGCTACCAACCCGGATCACCGGCCGATTACCACCGGGCAGGAAACAGGAATGGGCAAGCCTGCCCACATAAAACCAGCCAATAATAAACAACCGGTTACTCATTCCGGTATGCTTGAAATGTTATGGGACCTTGGTTTCCGAAGTCCGAAAAAAGAGATGCTGGTAGCAAAAAGTATGGAAAAAGTGATAAAGTACGTGGAGGAATTCGAGGCTAAAAGAGATGAGCTGCCTTATGAAATAGATGGTATGGTTATAAAAGTGAACGACCTGATGCTGCAGGAAAAACTCGGGATGACATCTCACCATCCCCGCTGGGCACTAGCCTTTAAGTTCAAGGCTAGACAGGCAACCAGCAAATTACGTTCGGTAGGTTTCCAGGTAGGCAGAACAGGAGCGGTGACCCCGGTGGCCAAGATTGAACCGGTATTTGTGGCGGGAGTTACGGTAACCAGCATCTCCATTCACAATGATGAATACATCAAAGAAAAGGACTTGCTGTTGGGAGACACGATCCTGATAGAGCGCAGTGGTGATGTGATACCGCAGATTGTAAAATCATTCCCCGAGCTACGGACAGGGGAGGAAAAAAAAATCAAGTTCCCTGTTGATTGTCCCGTGTGCGGGCATTCCTTGTTTAAGCCGGAAGGCGAGGCTGTTTGGCGCTGCATTAATATTAATTGCAAAGCCCAGGTAGTAGAGCGCATCATCCATTTTGTAAGTAAAGATGCAATGGACATAAAAAATTTCGGAGAGGCGAATGTGCGAAAATTTTATGAGCTGGGGTTATTGAAAGATATACCCGCGATTTACAAAATGGATTTTGACGTTATCGGTAACCTGGAAGGTTTTGGTAAAAAATCCATAGATAATTTACAGACGGCTATTGAAAAATCGAAGTCTCAGCCTTTGCACCGCTTGATATACGGATTGGGCATACGCTATTGTGGTGAAAGCACGGCTAAAACGCTGGCAAATGCAGTTGTTCATTTACTCGATTTTGAAAATTTTACTGAAGACCAGTTGCAAAATCTGGAAGACGTAGGCGTGAAAGTAGCCGGCAGTATTTACCGCTTCTTTCATGATGAAGCCAATTTACAAATGCTTAAAAGCCTTGAACTGCTTGGTATTTCATTAAAGAATCAAAAAAAGCAAGGCAATGCAAATAATAACCTGTCGGGCCAGACATTCTTATTTACGGGAAGCCTTGTTCAATTAAAAAGGACTGATGCTGAAGAAATGATAGAACAGAACGGCGGAAAAATTGTAAGCGGTGTCAGTAGTAAATTGAACTACCTGGTAGTTGGCGAAGATGCCGGAAGCAAGTTAGAAAAAGCAAAAAAAATTCAGTCCATAAAAATAATCAATGAAGAAGATTTTATAAAATTGCTACCCACTTAGTGGATTTATTTTATATATTTATATTATAACCTTTGAAAAAAATTTGTACTTGCAATACCTTGCCTGTGCAGTACCTAAGTTAAAATCATAATTATATGATTAAAAATGTAGTGGGCGAAACCTGGAAACAGCTTCAGTTTACCGGCCATAAAAACCTTCGGAAAAAGTACGCAGTTTCCTCCACGGGCCGTGCCGCCAGCTATGCGAAAGATATCAATGAGGATGGAAAAATTTTAAACGGATCGCTTACCTCGGGTTACCGCACATTAAACCTTCACCTCGAAAATGGCAATGGAACAATTTACCTTCACAGGGAAATAGCAAAATTGTTTTGCAAAAAGATTTCCCCAAAATTTAAATATGTAATTCATATCAATCATAAAAAAGAGGATAATAATTTTAAAAATCTTAAATGGGCTTCAATTGAAGAAGTAGGGAGCCATCAGCAAAATAGTCCTCAGAAGATCGCGTATAAAAAAAAGCAGGCAAATAAAACTGAAGGGCTAAAATTAAATGTGATAAAAGTGAAGTCTATAAAAGATGCCATTAATAATCCCAAACGCAAGCTGACCTATAAGCAAATGGCCATGAAATACAATGTAAGTGAAATGACCTTGTACCGGATTAAAAGTGGTGAGAACTGGGGGAAAGTAAAATAATAAAAACATTGCGTTGTTAAAAAAGGAATTGGCTCGAACCAATTCCTTTTTTATTGGTTCTACCACGAAATAATAAATATGTTACAATCCACCACCATAAAATACTTACGTGACCTTCAGATCAATAATAATAAACCGTGGTTCGAAGAAAACAGAAATGTGTATGAAGCCGCAAAAACTGATCTGCAGAATTTCGTAGCAGCCCTCATCCCGACGATAGCCAGGTTCGATGAGCCCATTCGAAATCTTGCTGTAAAGGATTGTACATTCCGGATAAACCGTGATGTACGTTTTAGCAAGGACAAACGGCCTTACAAAAATAACATGGCCGCTTATTTTAGTCCAGGTGGAAAAAAAGCAAATGCCGCCGGCTATTATTTTCATTGCGAACCGGGTAAAAGTTACGCTGCCGGTGGTTTCTATTCCCCATCGCCCCAGTCGCTTGCCAGGATCAGGCAGGAAATTGATTATGGCTTTGATGAGTGGAGAAAGATCATAAACAAACAAACATTCAAAAGATATTTTCCCAAAGGTGTAGATGGTATGGAATTATTAACAAGGCCCCCCAAAGGATATGATGAAACCAACCCCGCCATTGAATACCTGAAAATGAAACATTTCATTGTGAGCAAACCTTTCACTGATGTAGAACTGCAAAGCAACACTCTTGTAAAGGATGTGGCGAAAGTATTTGAAACCATGAAGCCTATGATTAATTTTCTAAACAGGGCGGTAGAGTGACCCAGCCCCTTCATATGCTAAGCCGCATAGGTTGTTACCTTCTATCGAATGCTAACGGTAAATGATAAGCCAAAACAAGCCACCCGACAACTAAGTTCTCTCGGCAGGGTTCCGGTTTGCACTTATAAAGTAAGAAAGGTTCAATCTTTTAACAGCGAACAAAATTGGGGCAAATGCCCTGCTGACACCCGGCAACCGGCAGGGGATCGGCCCTAAAAAAAGAGTGGCCAGAGATGAAAATCTCCGGCCTTGCTTACCTCTGAAACCACAAGAAAAATCTTAATAATATTTTAATAAGGATATGCTATTGTAAATAATCAACACACGATAGATGAACTATAGGGATGGGCTTTCATTAAGATTGGAGAAAAACTATGCAAACGAGCAGGTTGTAAAAGTAGTAATATTCTTCAATAAATATTGTTTTTTTTTATAAGAATTTTTGCAACGCGTTAATTTTCCTTTATGCACAGACCGGTATTTATCTTTTTTAATAAGATCCTCTGATTTTCGGGTGCCTTTTCTATTTCACCAAAGCCTGTCTCCGTTATTCTACAGACCGTATTTAATTCGCCCAAAAAAACAACCAAAGTTACCTAAAGTTTCCTCACAGGGTTGCAAGTTTCCCAGAACCTAAAACTTGCGCCGACTGCAAGTAAACTTTTTTAATCGACTTTTCAGGTAAGGCCGGTAATCTGTAACCGTTAAAAAGAATGATGAAAACTAATAAGCGTTAGTTTTGCAAAAAACCGCCATGGCCAAAATATTAAATACAAAGAATGGCACCAAAAAGGATAAGATCATTCAACAGGCGGCATTGCTGTTCAAATCCAGGAGCTATTCCGCCGCTTCCATGCGCGAACTGGCAGAATCACTTGGCGTAGAGGCACCAAGTTTATATAATCATATCGGATCCAAGAGCGAACTATTACAGGCCATCTGCTTTAAAGTTGGGAACAAATTTACATCACAGATTGAAATAATCAGCCGGGGAACCGCTCCGGCCCTAAGTAAAATAGAATCGATCATTCGCTTTCATATACAAATAATGCTGGAAAATTTTGACGAAGTATATGTTGCCAATCATGAATGGCGGCATTTGCCGGAGCCCTTTTTAAGCGATTTCTTAAATATCCGGCGGAATTATGAAAAAAACCTGGTCGACCTGGTTGAGGCGGGTATGGGAAAAAATGAAATAAAAAATATCAATCCCTACGTGGCAGTTTTAACCATATTGTCGGCCGTGAGGGGACTTGAGTTTTGGCAACGAAATAAGAAAAACATATCCGCGCAGGTGCTGGAAGATGATATGGTTAGCCATTTGCTGACGGGCATAACCATAGGAACAGACGGCGAATTATAAATCCGGGGATTACCCCTCACTGGTCACCTCGATATTATACCACAACATTATGGCAGTACATTTTCACCCGCTAACGGTAAAGAAGGTTCATAAAGAAACCCCTGACTGTATTGTTATAACTTTTGATATTCCTGGCGAAATGAACGAACGGTTTACATTTCAGCACGGACAAAACGTTACATTAAGAAAACTCATTAATGGCGAGGAAATCCGCCGTTCCTATTCAATTTGCTCAGCCCCCAATGAAAACTGCCTGCGCGTTGCAGTTAAAAAAGTACAGGGAGGCAAATTTTCTACTTTTGTTAATGACTACCTCCAGGTGGGCGATTCAATAGACGTAATGCCACCAACTGGCAGGTTTACCTCAGCCTGGCTGCAGGTAACAAAAAAATTACCTTACGCATTTGCCGCCGGTAGCGGCATTACACCCCTTTTATCTATTATAAAAACAACACTCCTCACGGAACTTCAAAGCACATTTACACTCATTTACGGTAACCGCAACCGTGCTTCCATCATTTTTTTTGAAGAATTAGCGGGATTGAAAAATAAATATGTAGAGCGCTTTATTATTTTTAATATACTAAGCGGGGAAAAATCGGAATCTTCCGTCAACTTTGGAAGGATCAACGCTGCCAAACTCCTTGAGCTTCAGAAATTGGTAGATTACAAAAACGTTGATGAAGCATTCATTTGTGGGCCGCAGGAAATGATTTTATCCGTCAGTGAATTTTTACAAAATTCCGGGGTACCCCAGAAGAAAATACATTTTGAATTATTTACGGTACCTGGCAGCCAGGCAACAAGTGCCAGGGCAATTGCTTCTCCTGATGATGGTAAAGAAAAAAGTAAAATCACTATTCAACTGGACGGCCGGAATTTTAATTTCGACCTGGCTTTTAATAGTCATAGTATACTGGATGCGGCTTTAACCCAGGGTGCGGACCTCCCATTTGCCTGTAAAGGGGGCGTTTGCTGCACCTGCAGGGCCAAATTAACGGAAGGCCTTGTTAAGATGGATGTAAACTATGCCCTTGAAGCGGACGAAATTGCACAGGGTTTTATCCTGACCTGTCAAAGCCATCCCCTGACAAAAAAAGTAGTCATTGATTTTGATTTAAGATAATCCATTGAACCCGCTGCGGTGACACCCGCTCCTATTACAGTATGTTCCTGCTTGCGAACACCGCCGGGATTACCCCACCCTCAATTAACTAACAGTTGTTAGTTTTTTTTCTACTTTTACAGTATAAATTTAGTTTATGTTAATCAGCGAGCAGGATATTTTATTTCAGCAAAAGATAGACAGTGAGGTAAAAATAGAGCCAAAAGACCGGATGCCTGATGCCTACCGAAAAACGAATGTGCGCCAAATAAGCCAGCACGCACACAGCGAAATCGTAGGGATGCTTCCGGAAGGCAACTGGATATCAAGGGCTCCTACGTTAAAACGAAAAGCAATCCTCATCGCTAAAGTACAGGACGAGGCGGGGCATGGTTTGTATTTATATGCTGCAGCGGAAACCCTTGGTACCAGCCGGGATGAGATGGTCAGGGACCTACATAGTGGCAAGGCAAAATACTCCTCCATTTTTAATTACCCTTCCTTAACCTGGGCGGATATGGGCGCCATTGGCTGGCTGGTAGATGGGGCCGCTATATTGAACCAGGTGGCTTTATGCCGTACATCCTACGGCCCGTATGCAAGGGCGCTGGTACGAATATGCAAGGAAGAAAGCTTTCACCAGCGACAGGGCTTTGAAGCCTTGCTGGTGCTGAGCAGGGGAACACCTGAACAAAAGGCAATGTGCCAGGATGCGATCAACCGGTGGTGGTGGCCAAGCCTGATGATGTTTGGGCCAAAGGATAGCGAAAGCACCAATAATGACCAGAGCATGAAGTGGAAGATTAAAAGAAAGACAAATGATGAATTGAGACAAAATTTTGTTGATATGGCCGCCCAACAGGTGAAAATACTAGGAATGACCCTCCCGGATGAAGCGCTTAAATGGAACCTGGAAACGAATCAACACGATTTTGGGGAAATAAACTGGGAAGAATTCTGGAATGTGGTGAAAGGCAACGGGCCTTGCAACAAACAACGCCTCGCCGCAAGGGTGAAAGCCCATGAAGAAGGGCAATGGGTAAGGGAAGCGGCGCTTGCATACGCGGAGAAAAAAATGTCACGTACTTCGCCAAACCAATCAATTGTGTAATAATGGACATTTATAAAAAATGCTAATGAAGTTCCTAAAAAAAAATTATTATGGCGACATCCCCGGGGAGAGCGGAGGCAAGGATGCATTGGAAGACGTTTCAGGCAAAACTACCCTGGCACGTTCAGGCGCGGGGCCACTCTGGGAAGTTTTTATTCGCAGTAAACAAGGGTTAGACCATAAACATGCAGGCAGCCTTCATGCCGCAGATGCTGCCATGGCGATGGAAAATGCCAGGGATGTATATACGCGCAGGCAGGAAGGGGTGAGTATCTGGGTAGTAGAAAGTAAATTTATACATGCCAGCAACCCCGATGATGCCGACAATTTTTACGCCCCGGCAACGGATAAGATATACCGCTTTCCCGGCTTTTATGACCTGCCGGAAGAATTGACCCATATGTAGCCGGGGGGGGTAATTTTCGATCGGTGAAATGGGGCAAATAAAATAAAAGACCAATAGTTATGGAGACGCTGGGTTTTGCAATCAATAACAAAAAGTATCCCGTGGAAGATATTTCTGCTAATCTTTTTGTTAGGGAAAAGGTCGACTTCCTTCTCCACCTGGCGGATACGAATCTTATCCTTGCCCAGCGAAATGCCGGGTGGTGCGGACATGGGCCCATACTAGAGCAGGACATCGCCATTACCAATATTTCATTGGACCTGCTCGGGCAGGCAAGAAATTTTTATCAATATGCAGCCCTCCTCCTGAATCAACTGGCGGCCAATGCAATGTCAAATGCCACGCTCAATTTTCAGGAATCAGGCACCGGAATTCGACAAGCTCCCTCTCCTTTAGAGATGTCGGGGGGTGAGGTCACCGAGTTTCAAGATTCCCTTGAAAAGCACCCGGCGGAAGTCACTGAAGATACCCTCGCTTATCTTAGAACGGAGAGAGAATTTAAAAACCTGTTGATAACTGAATTACCCAGGGGAGATTGGGCGCAAAACATTTTGCGCCAGTTCTTCTGCAGCGCCTACCAATTTCTTTTATATGAGCAATTGATCAAAACCGATGATGTGCAGTTAGCGGCGATTGCCGAAAAGTCGATCAAGGAAGTAACCTATCATTTAAAATGGACAAGTGAATGGGTGATACGCCTGGGAGATGGCACCAGTGAAAGTCATCAAAGGATGCTGACTGCCTTCGGGGAGCTTTGGCCTTATACCGGGGAATTTTTTATGCCGGCGGGGTATGAAAAAAAAGATATAACCGCTGTGGATACAACCTCCTTAAATCAACCATGGATTGACCGGGTAACTGTTGTTTTTAAAGAAGCAACCCTTGGGCCAATAATCTCCTCTATGGCGGGTGCCGGTTTTATGCAGTCGGGAGGGAAAAATGGTATCCATACGGAGCATATGGGGATTCTATTAGCTGAGATGCAGTACCTGCAAAGGACCTATCCAGGGGCAAACTGGTAACAAAAACAAAGGGTTTAATTTATAAGATGCATGAACCAAGGTGATACATATATAAACCTCACTGAAAAAGAAAAAATATGGGCGGTCCTTCAAACCGTTCCTGATCCGGAAGTGCCGGTTCTTTCTGTTATTGACCTGGGGATAATCAGGGATGTAATTATTACTTCCGATGCTTATTCACCATGCAACGGCGTCAAAATTGTTATCACACCTACCTATTCAGGCTGCCCTGCAATGGATGCGATCAGCTTTGATATAAGGTTAAAGCTGGCCGAACACGGTTATAAAAATATAGCGATCACTACCCTCCTCTCCCCTGCCTGGACAACGGACTGGATAAGTGAAGCCGGGAAAAAAAAATTAAAAGCATACGGGATTGCACCACCCCATACTAAACAGATCGTGTGCGATACAAGGCTGTTTGCTGAAGCTGAAGCGATACAATGCCCGTTGTGCGATTCCTACCATACAAAACTTATCAGCCGGTTCGGCTCCACACCTTGCAAATCATTATACCAGTGCAACGAATGCCAGGAGCCTTTTGATTATTTTAAATGTCATTAATTTTATCCCGGGAAAATTAACAACTAACGCGGGCAATTATAGTTACATCAAAAACCTCTCTATGCCTTCCATACTATTTGAAATAAAGGATTCAGTGGCGATTATCAGGCTTAACCGTCCAGAGAAATATAATTCCTTTAACCGGGAAATGGCATTATCCTTTCAAAACATTTTGGATGCGTGTGCAGCAGAAAAAACGATAAGAGCTCTTTATGGGAATGGAAAAGCATTTTTGTTACCAGATCTCAGTGAATTGGTGGGAAAAACTCAGGCTGGTAATCCTCGCAGAGCATTTTAACCGTCATTAAAAATTCAGGAACATTGAAAGCGGTAGTGGTGCAGTAATGGCGTTGCTGCAGGCGCCGGGGCCAGACGTTTAAGCTGTGATGGCGGTGGCGGCAGCTTCTATGTCTTTTACAGGCATTCAGCAAGATCGGCCTCATACCGGACAGCGGTGGCACCTTTACGTTACCGCGCCTGTAGGTTTCAAAAAGCAAGTGCTTTAATGATGCTAGGCGATAAAGTTGCTGCCACAGAAGCAGAACGGACTGGGATGATCTATAAAATTTTCGCGGATGAAATTTTTGTGAAGGATAGCCTGGAAATTGCCAAAACCCTATCGCAAATGCCGACGAAAGCCCTGGCTTATACAAAGTCCGCGCTAAATGCTTCCTTCAATAATTCTCTGGAGCAACAATTAAAAAAAGAAGATGAATTACAATTGAAGGCCGCTAACACCATTGACTATAAAGAAGGGATAGCTTCTTTTATTGAAAAAAGGATGCCCCGGTTCATTGGCGAATAAATTTTAGCCTACACTAAATAAAGAAAAATGAATTCAGACAAGGCGCTGGTTGCGCGCAGGGTTGTTGATCATATGATGCAATATGATCTTTTCAGCCAATGGCTGGGAATTTCCGTCATTAGTATCACCGAAGGTTACAGCAAGATATCAATGAAGGTGCGCCCGGAAATGATCAATGGCCTCGGTATTGTACATGGCGGTATCACTTTTTCGCTGGCTGACAGTTGTTTCGCATTTGCCTGTAATAACAGGAATATATTATCGGTTGCATTAGATACTTCCATCAACTTTATTAAGCCTGTTCATGTAGGGGACGTGCTGGTGGCCGAAACAAATGAGCTTCATAATGGAAAGTCAACCGGTCTTTACCATATTGTGATCAGTAACCAAAAAAATGAGGTAGTGGCATTGTTTAAGGGTACCTGTTTTCGTACAAATAAAGAATTGATACCTCTCAATGCTCAGCAAATAATAAGGACAAATAAGGTTCCAGGAGATAATCTGTAAGAGGAATCGAATAAATAATAAGTTAATAGAATCAGGTAGTTAATACTCGAACAAAGGCTGGTTCCGGCCAGAATAAAATTGCTGAAAAATTTCAAAAGGATCCGATAAGTTAAGCACTCAAAGCTGTTTGGGACAGCATTCCCTTTAAAACATTCTACTCAAATGTCGGGTGATATGATTTAGAAACAATTGAAATTTTCAGCCTTTTTCGCACGTGATTTTTTTTGTTACTTTTTTATTATGATAAAAACAAACAGTGCCTTACTAATGCCAGCATGTATTTGCTCATCAGATACCTAATCGTTTAAGTTTCATTAATTAAAATATCAATGCTTGTCTTTGTCTTTCCTACCCGTTTGTCTTGTTTCCATTATATCCCGATCGAACAGGTATAAACCGCTTTTATCTTCCCCGATCAATTCTAATTTATCGTTTAAAATCCAGCGCTTTTTTCTTCTTCTATTTGTTCGCTTACATACCATTGTAAAAAATTATGGATTGCATAATCTTTTTCATTCAATGCCTGGTCTACCAGGTCACTGATACTGTTGGATACACTAATTTCCTGGTTTAAAAAATCTACTTTTTTTGGAAGATGTTGTTCGGGTTTATAAAAAAGTATTAAAAGTATTTTTAGTTGTAGCACGGAAATAAATACTTTCCCGTTATTCAATGATCTTCTTCCCTGGTTCAGGCCAGCTTCATTGACCCCTTCAATAGTTACCCTTATTTTTTTACAATTGTCACTGTTAAAAAACGGTATGGTTATCCGCCGTGTATCTTTGTCAAAGTATAAATTGGGATTCCAGTATAAGGTAGTGCGATAATCTTTCAGGTCCGGCTCGGGGTTGATTTCGTAATCCGGGGAATAAAATTCTTTTATGACTGAATACCCATTGATCAGTGCAAAAGGTAATCCCTTTACCTGTGAATTATCACCTCCCCCCTTCTTGGTGTAGATTGCAATTGCACCACCGGAACCTCCTCCTGAACTGCCAAAGAACGGCGGACGAAATATCTTTATCATCGCCACATCATTCATACTTATGGATTGCAGGGTTGATACATCGGCATTTACCTCATTCAGGAAAAAACTGGTGGCGCTTCCTCGCCAGGAAGCACTACCCTGGCCTGCAGTAGATATCTGAAGCCCGGCGACCTTGCCCTGGAGGTAAGCGAGTATACTCGGCGATGACCTGGCGAAGGGATCATCTTCGGTAGTAAAAGTATAACCGTCACCACCTTTGAAAAATCCGGAGGTATACTGTTCATCAAGCTTTTCCTTTAACGATTTTTGCTTCGTCCTAACCTGCACCGTTTCCAGTGTCTTGACCCGGTTATTTTCAACCTGATTTCGTTGCAGGCTGGCCATGGTACTGCTTTTCTGGATAACTGCGCTGTCGTTTCTTTCAGGCGCATACAACGCTGCCAGCATGGATATTGATTGTGGCGGTGTTTTGACAAAGCTATTTTGAAAGGAGAAACTGGCCGAGCCCGTAAGGGTTTTATCTTTATCATTGTTCAACTGGTAAAATAACCTGGCCGTATCGATAAAGTATAAACCATCCTGCAAAAATTCACCTTTATCGTTAATGGTCATACTGAAAATATTGGTTCCCCCGTTCTTGGTTTTTAATATCCCGGTTAATTGTTTCTGGTATAATAACGCTTTTGATAATCCAAGTATTCTCCCATTAATGGAAAGATAATTTTCAGGAAGATTTTTTATGACGGGCCATGTGCCAGCGAGGATATCATCCCACTTAAAACGCCGCCAGCCATTGGTCATCATTACAAGGTCGAGATGTTGCTTTACAGAATCTTCATCGCCTGAAAAATAATATGCGGGGTTATACACATAACCTTTTAAATCACTGCTTAACAGGAGCTGAGAATAGATACTTTCCTCGTTTTTTGTAATGGGGTTAAGTCCCGCATCGGTTACGGCGATGGATAAATTGGATAATAAGGTATCGCCTATATCGATCTGGAGCGTATTCCTCCCGCGTTTTCCCAAATTCTTTTCTCCTGAATGGAGGTCGGTTATAAAAGAATAATTTCCATGGTTGATAAAAACAAGGCGTTCTGCAACGGGAAGCAGGGCAGCGTTAAAAACAGTAAGCTGGAGCACCCCATTAGGCAGGCTGTCAGTTTCTATCGGCGCGGTAACGCTCGTTTTTTTGGTCATATTGATGCGTGCACTATAAACCAGGCGTTGCTGCATCTGTGCCACAACATGGTAAGTAGTAAAAACAGGATCTACACTATCAGGCCGTGAAAGCGTATAATTCAGTTTGTTATCGGTAAGGTGTGTGCTCAAAACCATCCCTTGTTTTTTTACATCCGGTAAAGAGGTTTCATGCAGTGCGCCTTTTTTATCTTTCCATACGGCGCGGTACTTTTCCCCCGCCCCAGGTTGTATGGAAAATAAGCCCATGCCATCATGTACAGATGAAAACGCAGTTAGCTTTTTTCCGTTTTCATCTACAATATCTCCTTTAATTACAAAAGGGTTTCCCTGGCTATCAGATGCTTTAAAGGCAACTTTGGAAAGAATATTGTTTACAAGGTCGCCGCCTTCAGGCAATAATTGGAGGTTGTAGGTTACAACTGCCGGCGGCGTTTTTTTTGAGGTGCCTTTGGCCGGAATTATCTGAAGGGGTTTCATGTATAAAAGCGTAGTATCGAAATTGAGCATCCAGGAAGTATAAGCCCGCACAAATAAGCGGGTAGAAGGGAGTGTATCCGGAAGGTCAAAACTGGAAGACGCACCGGATTCCAGAACAACCATCATTTTTCTTTGCAGTATTGTTCCCTTTTCGTCGAGCAAGTCGGCATACATCGTCTTGCTGATGGAAGCCGGACGGTTATCGGTGGCAAGGTATGCCTTAAACCAGATCGTTTCCCCGGGATTATAATATGCCTTGTCCAGGTGCAGGTGAACTTTTTCCTGGGGATAGTTTGTTTCTAAAATACTCAGCAGCGAATCGATTTGTTGTGCGCGTACATAACCAGTAAAAAAGGTAAATATCAGTAGGGATGCCATGCCCCGGTAAATCTTAGTTTTTGTCATACCAATTGCTTCAAATTTAAACGACAAGTTAAGTTATTGATAACAGATAAATGGTTTGCAGGATGCTAAATTGGTTATAAATAAAACCTATACGCGGCTGTAAAGATTACCATGCTATTGGAGGATTTAAAATAATTCAAGACCGTTCTTTGGCTACTTACGGGGCGGGTGCAGATCGTCTGCCCCGATCCTGTTAATTTCCTCCTCAAATGAGTCAGGTTTTTTCTCAAGTACATATTTGATAAACAGGTACCCTCCAAATGCGCTTACAAGGCCCAATGACATGATGCCAATCAGGTTATCGACACCAAACAAAACCATCCCCAGTACCAGGCCGATCATTTCAGTCAAGATCCATGCAAGCACAGTATACCATTTCCACGGGCCGGGCTTAAGCCCTTTACGAATGGCCAAATTGCCATTCATTTTGCAAAGAAATATGAGCGCGATGATTTCTAACATATAAGCATTTTAATATTATGCGATTTTCAATGACCTGGCCACTGATTAAAAAAATTTTCGGTTCCTCAATGCCGTCGCTGATAAACAAATGGGTAAATACAAATATAAAAAACAACTACTTCACTTTACCATTTCCTCATCAACAACAAAAAACCGAAGCTTCGTCACTTCGGTTTTTATTTATCATCCCGGATGATCATACGAGGTTAATATCAAAATTTACCAATTGCACAAATTGGCTCAGTCTATCATCTATTTCTTTTTTGGTAATTTCTTTCATCCTGATGGGTCCAAACTTTTCCACACAGAAACTTGCCATTGCGCTTCCTACGATGATGGCTGTTTTCATATTGTCAAAACTGATGTCTTTCGTTTTGGCCAGGTAACCAATGAAGCCACCTGCAAACGTATCCCCGGCGCCCGTGGGATCAAAAACTTCTTCCAATGGAAGCGCAGGAGCGAAAAAAACATGGTTCTCATGGAAGAGCAACGCGCCATGCTCCCCTTTTTTTATGACCAGGAATTTAGGTCCCATTTCCAGGATCGCCCGGGCCGCTTTTACTAAAGAGAAATGGCCACTTAACTGCCTCGCTTCCCCATCATTGATCATCAGGACATCAATTTTTTTTAATACTGTTTTTAATTCGTCCAGGGCTATGTCCATCCAAAAATTCATCGTATCCATCGCGATCAGTTTCGGCCTTACCCGGAGTTGGTCAATTACACTTAATTGGATGGAAGGAGAAAGGTTGCCCAGCATTAAGAACTCAGCACCCTGGTAACTATCAGGCACAACCGGGTTGAAATCAGCCAGTACATTGAGATCCGTGACGAGGGTATCGCGGCTGTTCATATCAAGGTGGTATCTCCCACTCCAGAAGAAGGATTTTTTATCAGGCACCACTTCCACGCCCTCTAATTGTACACCCCGTTTTTTTAGCTCCTCAAGTTCTTCCTGTGGAAAATCGTACCCGATGATGGAGATTTGTTGAATTGGCGTAATAAAATTACAGGCCGCATAAGCCACATAAGTACCTGAACCACCTACAATCTGGTCCACTTTTCCGAAAGGTGTTTCAATGGCATCGAAAGCCATGGTTCCCACTGAAATTAATGACATGATATTTTGTTTAATTTTACAAACCAGTAACCCCGGCCCATTCACATTGGTGCAAAAGTAGTTGTTTATAAATAGGTTTGCACTGGGGCAGGTTATTTTCCTAATACGGCAAAATAAACCGATCTAACACTAACCGGCCGAAACAATTTCATATCTATGAAGTGGCCATCAACATCATTAAACTGTGGCCGGCCTTTCGTTAACTGGTAGCGGAGAATAGGCTGAGATTGTATGACGGCAGGGTGTTTGCAGGTACAGCGATATGAACTGGTTGCATATTAATGCAGGAATACTATCCTGAATAATAAATTAAAATGTATGCTTCTACGGGTACACGCGGAAAATCCGCAGCCACGATTGGTCAAACAAATAGTAGAATGCCTCAAAGACGGAGGTGTAATTATTTATCCTACGGACACGATCTATGGGTTAGGTTGCGATATCAGGCAGCAAAAAGCAATAGAAAGGATCTGCCTTGTCAAAAATATAGATCCTCAAAAAGCCCAATTATCTTTTATCTGCCGCGATCTTAGCCATTTAAGCGATTATACCAAAAGCATCGATACACCCCTATACAGGATGCTGAAAAATTACCTGCCCGGGCCGTATACCTTTATTCTGCCCGCCAGCAAACAAGTGCCAAAAATATTGCAAAGTAAAAAAAGTACTATCGGTCTTCGTATACCCGATAATGTTATATGCCGACATATCCTTGATGCATTGGGCAATCCTATCCTAAGTACCTCATTACCCGGGGAAATGGTGGAAGACTACACGGATCCGGAAATCATTTATGAAAAATTTCAGCACCTGGTGGATTTTGTAATCGATGGCGGTATCGGAGGCATGGTGCCTTCTACCATTATTGATTGTACTACTGATGAATGGAGTATTGTAAGGCAGGGACAAGGTGAATGGGCAGCCTAGTTATTGAAATAAAAATGATGGTGCAACCCTTTAAAATGTAAACGGCTGATAAACTCTTTACCTGTATAATATTAGTTTCATTTATTCTCCTTGTTTCCCAGCAAAAAATTTGAAGTATTTCGAGTCCAATAGACGTATTTTGTATCAATAGGCCGCTGTTAAAATAAAATTATGTAGCTGGATAAATGCTAAACCATTATCCGCCCTTATAACCCCCACCAACCTTTCCTGAATATGAACGTTAAGTCTGAAAGCAGGATCTGGAAATCCGGTATATTTTAAAACAATACATTACATATTTTTCTTCTCTTAAAATAATTGCCTGCATTACCTGACCTGTGGGCGATCAACTACTATGTAATGCAGGCAAATTGTTTTTTTTAATTTAATTCGCTTTGAATGCTTTTATAAATTTTATCTCCTCGTTTTTCACTTCAAGTGTATAAACACCTGCGGCCATAACCGGTAAGTTGACTGTTTGTACGCTATTGCCACCCGCATGCTGAATTGTTTTCCTCAGAACCTGCTGTCCCTGGTTGTTAAAGATGGTTATACTGTAATGATCTTTCTTTAAGTTTTGCAAATTTAAATTCAATAAGCCATTTTTAACAACCGGGTTAGGATAGATGGAAATACCTGTTTTGCCATTGTTAATATTGATCTTCACAATGGGGCTATATTGTACCCTTCCGTCTTTACTAATGGCGCGTACCCGGTAAAAATTATTTCCTGGGGATGGGCGTGGGTCAAACAAATTATACGAGAACGTACTGGCACCGCCAATGTTTGCGTTTGTTTCCCCTACCTGGCTGAATGATCTGCCATCAGCTGATCTTTCTACGATGTATTTACCAATATTCAATTCAGCATTTACCGTCCAGTCAATTTGAACACCGGCAGACTTGTTGCTTGCAGTTACGTTAAGGAAGTTTACCGGTAATGTATGCAGGCCGCCGTTATCCATCTGGCTGTTTGTAATATTGGGCATTGTTGTAAATCCAAAAATCACGGGATCGGTAGCTCCATTTATGACGACAGTATTCCCTATGGTTCCGGTAGGACTTACATTTACTACAATTATAAAGTAGCCGGTGCTGCCCATTGGCATGGGCCTTGAGATGTTAATGTTGTAAGTGTGGGGTGCTGCAAATGTTGCTACAGCCGAACCTATGAAAGTGCTGCCTGCAAATACGGGTGAAGCTGCATTAAAGTAAACCAGCACCGTTTCAAGGTCATTAACATCATGGGTGCCAGTGAATGCAAATTGTATATTGTTTACAACGACCGGCTGTGTTGCAACGGTCATCTGTGCTATATATACCACATTATTGTTAGAACCTGGTGTGAAGGTGCTTGTTGGTACAGGCGAGGTACTCAATATTATATCTGCGGCCTGTATGGTTTGTACACCGGCAACATCTGATTGTGAGTTGGTAACATTGGGCGAAGTAGT
>JBBJMD010000024.1:0-32803 GCA_037719925.1 Ferruginibacter sp. | reverse complement strand
AGCAAAACATTTTCGCCGATCAGCCATTTTGAGGCCTTTACATCCTGGTTCAGCAATCGTTGCTTTACCATTATACCAAAAACATCGGAGAGCGATTCATTCAACGCCCCGCTTTGATTATGGTATTCGAGGTTTGATTCATATTGGGTAACACCATGGGTAAGCTCATGCCCAATAATATCAGGGTCGATTGTAAAATCTCCAAAAATTATACCGTCGCCATCTCCATAAAACATCTGACTGCCGTCCCACATGGCATTATTATATTTATTAAAATAATGAATATAATGCTTTAATAAAAACCCAAGACCATCAATCGAATTACGGCCAAAAATGGAATAGTAAAGATCCGAGGTAGCAGTTCCAGCGAGCACAACATTCTTGCCTGTTTTATCAAGTGTCTTTATAACCTTGCCATTGTTCCATACAAGCTGGGCTGCAGAAGGATCTCTGCCGTGCTTCATATCATACACCTGCATGTTAAGCTTCGCGGCCTTTTTCTTTGCGCCCCGGGGCTCAAGAAGAATGATCTGGCTTTCCGTTAATCCTGCTACAAACTCTCGCTTGGCACGGAGCTTAATTGTTTCCACTAAATTTTTTACTGCCCGTTGCGCAATTTTTTTATTATTGTTTGCCGATAGTTTATCACCGATGTAAGGAGGCAGGATACATTGGACTGGATTAAATTCATGATGGTTGCACATAATAATTCTTTTTTGCCTACTCTTAAGTTCCGTTTTCGGCTAACCGGATTAATAGCCATTCTACTTGCTGTTTATAAACTATCAGGGAGTATGCTGCACCGATACTTTTGATGGTTAATTTATACAACAAAAACAACATCAAAAATCACAGCCCAAATTCAATGAATATGTAGTTCCATATACTTGCGGTACTCAAACGGGATAATTCTAAAGAACGAATTTCAATACTAACATAATATCAAATAATGAGAAATGCAAGTTCATTCCCTGGTAAAAATTTTTTATTAGATCAACTAAAAAATTTGCATAATTAATTAACTGAAAGTTTATTTTTTAAAAGCAGGATTAGTCCGGGCTTTCATGCACAGGTATCTTCTGCCCGATAGGAGCGTATTTTTACCACGTAGCATTCCCCTGCTAAAATTTACGATGCCGGCGATTATTTTATCAGTTAGCACATTCATAAGCCAAATATACCAGTATGGGCATGTAACAACAAGCAAGATTATTTTCTGTTGCTAAGATGGGATCGGATTTAATAATTAGCAATTGTGTAGTGAAAATTATTATCATGATTTCAAGGTCGATCTTTCTATTCGGCACGTGCTTTGATTAATGCAGCTAAAGCCATTTTATGGTAACAGAAAAAATCTCCAATATTCTTATTGATCTAACCAACTTATTGAATGATGGTATACATCCTCATGCGGTGAGTTTCGCCTTCGAGAAGATTGCTATTTCTTTAAATAAAGAAAACCTGCGCATAGAAACAACGGATTGTAAAGAATACTATGAGGATGCCGAATTAGCGCTTATCCTATTGATGAAAAATGAAGCACTTTCAAATGGCCAGTTTGATCAGGCTTCAAAGTTTCTGCTGATTGAAAAGGAACTACGGGACGAAAAAGGGAATAATCAATATACACAATTAAAAACAGAACCTTTCCTTTTTGAGTTTAGGAACAATCGTATTATTTTCCATTGCAATAAAAGAAAAGAGAACCAACGGTTAATCGCCAACCTGATCGAAGGGCACAACCTGTTTCGTACAAAAACCCACTTCCAAAATTTAATCCCCGCTAACTTCTTTTAACGCTACATTGGTTTCTTTTTAATCCAGTTCAATTGTATTCCTGAACTTCCATAAACCTGTATGGATCGATTGATAAAGACTTATCAATCCCTAATGGATACTCACTCATTTCCAATGCAAAGAATTGATTTGCTTCCCTTAACTGCCATAGGTAAAGTTTTAATGCAGGATCAATTGACAGGAATACTTCGGGAAGTATATCCTTTAACAGCCCGTTCCAGCAGTAATCTTTTAATTTTTCTTTTGCCGGAAGGTCTGCAGATTGAACCGGGTTATCCCTCTCGCTGTATTGCCTGGAGGCAAACCGGGTGGCTGTCATTAATAACACTTCCTGTTGCGCAGCATTATTTTTCATTTTTACAGGCATTTAAGTTGCCTGTATATTAGACGAAAAATTATAGTGATAACAACAAAATTATTTCTGAATTAAATGTTAATATAAAGAGCTAATCCGGGCCGGTAAGAGGTAAAGGAAGGAATCTTCATAGGACGGCCTCATTAAATGAAGGAAAGGGAAGATGAACCTTATTTCGGTTTTTGAAACTCATCATCTGTTAGCATGTCTTTATTAAACAGGTAATATTTTCCGTCTTTATTACTTCTCCAGTAACGTTTTCCCTGCAGGTCATAATAAAGCCGCCCGTCTACGCTTTTTTTTGCAAACTTATCATTAACCGTAATTACTTTAGGAATGGGCTCTTTTGGCTTATGCTTTACTACGGGTCTTATCGGTGCCGAAGTATCCGGTTTCTTTAATACGATCGAATCGTTTTTTACAACAAGGATGGAATCTCCTTTTTCATCCGTATTTGCTGAAGCCGGCGTTGCGGGCGAGGGACTGATTTTTTTGCTGCAACTTTGAAAAGTGATTAAAGTAATTATGGATAGTAAGAGCAGGGATATTTTATACATGTTTCGTTTTTTTATTTTATGACAACAAGTTTACCAAAAATTGATAAAAGAGATTCATTAAAATTTATCGGCAATATTCAATTTGGTGATGCCTGGAAGTGCTTAAAAAAAACCTGGGTTTGCCCATTGCCTTTTTAACGGTCACGCATACGCGAATAGCACATCACCCCATTAATAAACTGCCATACCTGCAAAAACACTACCAGTTTGTTGTTTATTTGCTTATAGAAAATGGTTTCTCAGTTTTAGTGCGCTATAGTTCAATTTAAAAAGTAAATTAGCAAGTCGAAATTAAGTACAATTAGCGGCAATAGCTCAGTTGGTAGAGCATTAGCTTCCCAAGCTAAGGGCCGAGGGTTCGAATCCCTTTTGCCGCTCCTTTTTTAATCTCGCGCCCACAGGACAACGACGTGCACAAGGACCTGGCACCCCTTAAAGACACCGGCCTTTATCTTGAAATAACCCGCAAGTACTAACTTTATAAAATTATTTTTCATTGTATAAATCTAACCAGGTATGAGCAATGATCCGCAAGCAGGAATGAAATACCAACTACTGGGTAAATCCGGTTTAAATATAAGCAGGATCGGGTTTGGCTGCATGTCCTTACAACCCCGCCAGCCGGATTTGGAATTCCTCATTGACAAAGCGGTTGACAGTGGCATTAATTTTTTTGATACGGCAGACCTGTATCATAAAGGCCTGAATGAAACTGATATCGGCAGGGCGTTGGCACAAAAAAGAAAGAACGTCATCTTAGCTACCAAAGCAGGAAATCAATGGCGGGCCGATAACAGCGGGTGGGACTGGAACCCTGGTAAGAAATATATTATCGCATGTGCCGACCAAAGCCTGTTACGCCTCCAAACAGACCATATCGATCTGTACCAGCTACATGGTGGCACAATGGAAGACCCAATCGATGAGACGATTGAAGCTTTTGAATTGTTGCAGCAACAGGGAAAGATAAGGTACTATGGCATTTCATCTATAAGGCCGAATGTAATTAGAGAATATTTACGCCGCAGCAATATTGTTAGTGTGATGATGCAGTATAGCCTGGCAGACAGGCGACCCGAAGAAGCCTGCCTTACACTCCTGCAGGAGCACCAGGTTGGAATTTTGACAAGGGGAAGCATAGCAAGTGGATTACTGGCAGGCAAAGCTCCAAAATCCTATTTAAGCTATGCTGCAGGAGAGATTGATGGCGCAGCAAAAGCCATACAGGCTTCAACATTACCAGGAAGCAGCCCTGCAGCAACAGCCATCAGTTTTGTTTTGCAGCATCCGGCGGTAACTTCAGCCGTGGTGGGAATCAGAACGGAAAAACATTTGACTGAATCTTTGCAGGCCATAACAACGGGCCCGCTATCCCAGCAAGAATATGCTGCCTTGAAAGAATCCATCCCGTTAAATTTTTATGAGCAGCACCGGTGATATAACGTTAACGGGTAGATGCTTTCGTTACATTCCTCTTTCTTTAGAGCAGGAAATAAAAGTATGTTTACAAAGTTTACGATCGTGTATAATGATGCAGTTATGCTTTTTTAAGAAAGTCGCGCAGTACATATTGAAGGATACCTCCGTTGCGGTAATACTCAATTTCGATGTGCGAATCGAGGCGGCACTTTACCTGGAAACTGGTGACGTGTAAATTATCTTTTTTCGCGGTCACAGTCAGTAATTCTCCCGGGTCCGAGCCCATCTGCAATCCCTCCAATGCTAAATAATTCAAAACCCGTCAATCCAAGCTTTTCCGCATTTTCGCCGTTAATAAATTCAAGCGGAAGAACGCCCATACCCACCAGGTTGCTACGGTGAATGCGTTCATAACTTTCTGTTATTACGGCCTTCACCCCCAGGAGAATGGTTCCTTTAGCGGCCCAGTCACGGGAAGATCCGCTTCCGTATTCTTTTCCTGCTAAAATGATCAAAGGGACACGCTGTGCGGCATATTGCATCGCCGCATCATACACAGAGAGCACCGTGCCGGTGGGAATCAGCGTGGTGAAACCCCCTTCTTTTGTTGAAAGCTGGTTTTTGATCCGGACATTGGCAAATGTTCCCCGGGTCATGATCTCCTCATTGCCACGGCGCGAGCCGTAAGAATTAAAAAGGCGGGGATCGATCGCATGGTCTACCAGGTATTTGCCTGCCGGGGAATCGGCTTTGAAAGAGCCGGCCGGCGAAATATGATCCGTTGTGACAGAGTCGCCGAGTTTAAGTAATACCCTGGCATTGACAATATCCTGCATTGCTGCAGGCTCGTCGGGAAGATTTTTAAAAAAGGAAGCTTCTTTTATGTAAGTAGAATCATTGCTCCAGTGGTAGGCTTTTCCGCCGGGAGCGTGCAACCCCTGCCACTGTTCGTCACCATCGAAAATAACCTTATATATATTGTCAAAGTCTTCCTGTAGTACGGCCAGTTTCATGGTATCATTGATCTCTTGTTGGGTGGGCCATATCTCGCGGAGAAAAACCGGTTCACCATTAGGATCGTAGCCCAGGGGATCGGTAATAAGGTTAATGTCTATCCTTCCGGCCAGGGCATAAGCAACTACCAGTAACGGTGATGCAAGAAAATTCATTTTTACCTGGGGGTGTACCCGCGCCTCAAAATTACGGTTACCCGAAAGAACAGATGCTACAATGAGTTTGCCCCTGTCAACCGCCTCAGCAATATGTGCAGGCAATGGCCCGCTGTTGCCAATGCAGGAGGTACAGCCATAACCAACCGTATGAAATCGGAGCGCTGCCAGGTCGCTGAGCAGGCCGGCCCGCTGAAGGTACTGCGTAACTACACGTGACCCAGGCGCCAGGCTGGTTTTAACCCAGGGCTTGGTATCCAGGCCGCGACTGATCGCCTTTCTTGCCACCAGCCCCGCGCCTATCATTACGGTGGGGTTGGATGTATTGGTGCAACTGGTAATGGCAGCGATCGTTACTGAGCCGTCACTTAACACATATTCCTGGTTTTTAAGTTTGATCCTTACCGACTGAAGGCTATCAACCTCCACCGCCACTTCATCGATTGACTTCTTAACTTCATAGCTAAAAGTTGTTCCCGATCCTCCTTCAGAGAGCCACGCATTATCCCGCCGTTTTCCTTCCGGTGTATAGATTCTTTTGTATTCCTTGTCCAGCATTTCGCCAAATTTGTCATGAATTTCTTTTACCAGGATCCTGTCCTGCGGCCGTTTCGGGCCCGCAAGTGCTGGCTGGATCAACGACAAGTCCAACCGGATGATATCGGAATAGGTAATGGTTTCATCTCCGCGCCTCCATAGCATATTTTCTTTACAGTAGCTTTCCACCAGGGCTATCTGTTCGGCCGGTCTGTTGGTCATATGCATGTACTGAAGGGTTTGGTGGTCAATAGGGAAGTAGGTGACCGTACAACCAAATTCCGGGGACATATTGGAGATTGTCGCCCGGTCAGGAACAGATAAATGGTCCAGGCCGTTTCCAAAAACCTCCACAAATTTACCTACCACACCATATTTGCGCAATAATTCGGTAATGGTCAATACCATATCTGTAGCTGTTACTCCCTCCACCAGCATGCCGGTAAGCTCTAGCCCGATTACCTGCGGACAGGTAAAATAAACCGGCTGGCCCAGCAAGGCCGCTTCTGCTTCAATACCACCTACGCCCCAGCCCAGCACACCGATACCATTTACCATGGGAGTATGCGAATCCAACCCTACCAGGGAATCCGGGAATGTCCAGCCATCCCGGTTGATCACACCCTTGGCGAGATACTCAAGGTTTACCTGGTGGCAGATACCCATCCCCGGGGGTACAACGGTGAAATTATCGAAGGCCTGCTGGGCCCATTTCAGGAGCTGGTAACGTTCCTTATTACGCTCGTACTCATACACAACATTTTTATTATAGGAATAGTCGGTGCCGAAAAAGTCAACCTGCACAGAGTGGTCTATCACAAGGTCAACCGGTATGGCAGGGTTGATACGGCTGCCATCTTTACCCCTTCGGATCACTTCAGCCCTGATGGAAGCCAGGTCTACCACAGCAGGCACCCCTGTAAAATCCTGCATCAATACCCTGGCCGGTTTAAAAGGAATCTCATTGTCCGTGCCTGCGGGGTCCCAGTTTACCAGGGTATTAAGGTGTTCTTCGGTAACAGCGAAATTGTCGAGGTTGCGTAGAACATTTTCCAGCAGGATCCTTATTGAAAAGGGGAGGCCCGCAATATTTTTTCCTGCTTCCTGCAGTTTAGTTAGGGAGGCGATCTTTTGTTCCATATGCTAGCTTGCTTGGTGTAAAAATTTTATTGATGGACAGAAATTTTAAAAAGCACATGTAGCGGGTGCTGCCTTTACAGCTTTTTAATCTGTCTAAAAACTGTAAACAGTAAATCACCGGGCTATCGATATTCACGCCGCGTACTTCAGGAATGGACGGCAAATATAACAAACCGTTTGCATGGATGCAGTGCAAAATACATACCGTTAAATAAAAGGTTTTGGAAATTTTTCTTTTGACCGTTCATTCACATCATTCCTGTTTACCTGTAAATTTAATCTATCCGGTCTTCTGTTAAATAATATCTTTGAAAGAACATGGTATTTTATTATTCTGCATGAATTATTTGAGATGTCTGTAAACCGCATGCTGGCTTTTAGCAGTTCCCGGGCTGGCAACGGCAGCTATTTAGAAACCGCTGTACCGGTAATAAGAAAATTATTAGGTGAGGCTTCTTTAACTATTGCATTTATTCCCTTTGCTTCTGTCAGCAATGATTACGAAGATTACACCTCGATCGTTAAAAAAGGATTGGAAACCCTGCCTTGTTCAATAACTACTGTACTGCCTGAAAATGCAAAAGAGGTTATTGAAAAAGCCGAAGTTATAATGGTTGGCGGAGGCAATACTTTCAAATTGCTCCATGATATCTATGAATTAAAACTGCTGGATATTATCCGAGACAAAGTTAATAAAGGAGCGCCTTATATTGGCTGGAGTGCAGGGTCCAATATTACTGGTCCTGCAATAAGCACCACCAATGATATGCCGATCATAGAGCCAAAAAGCTTTAATGCTTTGGGTTTACTTCCCTTCCAGATCAACCCGCATTACAACAACGCAAAACCTGGCGGGCACCATGGAGAAACCCGTGACCAGCGTTTGGAAGAGTTTGTTCGTTTGAACCCCGGTGTACCTGTTGTGGGTTTACCGGAAGGAACGGCATTGAAGCTGGAAAACGGCATCCTTACATTTATAGGAATGTTGCCCGGTGTTTTATTTACTGCCGGAGAAAATGAAGGGGTGGCCAGGAAAGAAATTGGCGAAAAAGAAGATCTTTCATTTTTACTATGATCTTCTGCCTGACCTAACATGTATTGATCACCTAATGATGCGGGAGTTGGTTACCATTCCACAGCTAATCCCGGTTTATCTTTTTCCATTTGCCCCGGAGATTGTACGGGAACTTTAAACCAAAGCGGGCATATTTTCCTAATCAGGCGAGTTCCACCTGGAAATGTATTTTTGCAATTGGCGCAACTGCTTATTAACCTTTGCCTGGTCAAAACCTTTGGTGTCATAATTTTTCCCTACCCAATTCCTTATTTCTTTGTATTCCGGGTGTTTTTTATCCTGCAGAATTATTTTTATATTATTAAATCCAGCTATCCCCCCGCAATCTTCAGGGGGGCAATTCAATTGGCCTCCTATACATGTTGGGTAAAGGGTGCCTGCTTCCTTTTCTACAAGTTGATCAATGGAGATTTCATGTAGCCAGCAGTCACCAAAGTCGTAATTATAATGGAAACTATCTTTTTCTAAAGAAACAACGTCGGTGAGCAAAGTTTTGCTTAGATCTAAAAAGCTGGCTGCTTCCATACCCAAATTCGTTTTCTTCAATCATCCCGACCCTGTATCCATCCAGGTTGAACTCAAATAAATGATAATTTCTCCATCCCATTACTATTTGTATGATATGATGCAATTCAAAGAAGGAAGTTTCTTTACTGATAAGAACACTTCGCCAGATCAGGCCTCGAGTGTTTTAAGGAAATGGTCAATTGAAGTATTCTCTCATGAGTTGGGTTGGATTGGATAAAGCTAAATTATGAATATTGTGATAATGTCCATTATTAATTGTGCCGATAATTACTCCGAAAAACGAGCCAAAGTGTGTTCCAGGGAATCCGGGCTAAACAGCAGCCATTTTTAATATATGGGGAATATAGAAATCATTTTTATTATTCAGCATTATTATTGAGCAGCCCGGTAATCGTTTTAAACCGGTACCCTTTTTGTTTTAAAGTTTTTATCAATTCATTTAGCCGGTAATAAAACTTATCTGTTCTTTCAGGGGCAGTACCAATATGCAGTAATAAGATGTACCCGTTGAGCCCGTGCACGTCATTTTTTTCCTTGTCAATTACCGATTGAAAAATTTCAGCGGTCGTACGATAATTTTTTAAAGAGGGATAAGTATAATCGGTTGTGCTTAAGGTACCTGGAGAAAAATTTATAAGTTGCATTCCTTTCTCTTTTGTCCATGCCGCTATACTGTCGTTATACCATTCAAAAGGAGGAAGAAAATAAGGAACAGCGGCAGTGGGAATGCCCTTGTTATTGATCGCCGCCATGTTTTTATCAAGGTCTTTCTCAAACTGGGTTTTGGTCACCAGCAGGCTATCGCGTTTATTCCAATCGCAATATAAAAGGTGTTGGTCGCTGTGAGGTCCAAAATAATTTCCCTGCTGCTGCAGCCTCTTGATCAGCGGTGCAAAAGATGCGTTCCGGTAAAAATTGCCGGTTAAAAAAAAAGAGGCCCTTACCTTTTCTTTTTGTAAAACCCCGGCGATTAATTTTCCACCGTCGGCAAATTGATCACCGGTAAATACCAACGCGATTTCTTTCTTTAAAGGGTTACCCCGTATTATCGCGCCTTTATCAAAAGCAGGTTTTCCCTGATTGGCTTCTGTTTCTTTGGCAGCAAGCAGGTAAACCAATGAGGCAGTTCCATCCATGGTTGGTTCATTGGTACTATAATCGCCGTAGTCATCATGATAAACTGCAAGGCCGCTTTGAAAAGCTGCATATTCATCAGCTGCGTGCAATTCTATCCCGAGCAGGTTATTATAAATACTCGTATATACCGGGCCGTCTACCAGGCCACCGTTAATGGGGTATTTGTTTAAATGAGTAAATGAAGAGTGGGGATCTGCAGGATAATCGCCACCGGATGGCAATCCAAACACCATCGATGTGCCCCAGGGATTACAGCCGAACAACCAGTCAAGATTAGCCTGTTCAAGTTCTTCAAAAGTTTTATCACCGCTTAATTGTTTGTACCAATAACATTGAATTGCGAAAGAGGTAGTGAGGTTGTTGCTGCACCAGATAAAAGGCACGCCCCTGTAAAACGCATTTTGCCCAGCCTTTTCCCAAACACGCTGAATTCCCTGTTTGTAATAATCAATGATGGTGTCCCTTTTTTTATCAAATTTATTGTTATCTTTTTTTAATTGTTTCGCCAGTTCATAATGACCCAGGTTTATAAAAGGATACCATTGATAATGCTTCGCCGTGTCCATTCCCAGCCAGGGAGTGATTTTTTCCTGCTGCGCATAACCATATGCGATAGTGGTATAATCCTTATCCTTGCCGGCATGCTTTTTTGCGTTTACCATTTCGTCCATACTGGCCGCGGCTAGTTCCATATCGTCTACCCAATTATCTTCCTCATAAAAATAGGGTGCCCGGCCGGGAGCTGTTTGCGTGACTCCCGGCTTTTTTAAAGCGTACCGGTACGCGCTTACTGCTTTATCATAATAACTTTCTTTTTTGTTGCTCCGAAAAACTGGATCCGTGTCCAGCAGGCTTTGCGCAAGGGCAAAGGAGCTGGCAAATTTTGCCGCGGTGGAAGATGTGCCCCTCGTCCGGTTCTTATATTTGAACAATCCTTGAGGTTCTCCGGTAATAAAATAAACTGGCCGTTCAAATCCTTTGCCATAGAATGTATCCTGTTTGGGTAGGCGCATTCCCTGGTGGTCGCGGTCATCAGCTAACTGGTTAAACATCCAGTTTTCCCGCGGATGCATTTTCAATAACCATTCGAGGCCCCATTTGGCTTCGTCCACAATATCCCGTATGCCATTATTTCCATCCAGGCCATTCGCCTGTTTTTCATCGCCAAAAACGGGTGCAAAGTCGCGGTAAGCTGCAAGCAGGTGCCAGGTCGCATTGGCCGAAGTTGAGGAGTATTGCAGGTAATCTGACGCGTCATGCCATCCGCCACTTACATTAATAAAAGTACTATCAGGCATCGGGCCATACATGGAGTAACCGTCATAATTATGACAGCTATCCTTCAGGTAAGGATTAAAGCCGCTACGTTGCTGGCGCATATATTGTAAACAAAAATCCGCTGTGCCTTTATACACATTGATATCAATATTAAAAACCGGTGATACCGTTTTACCCGCCTGCAGGTAATATCTTCCGGAAGTTTTGAAAGCAGAAAAGTTCAAACGGTACGTATTTTCAAACGGGCCGTACGGCCCAAAGTTTTTTATCGGCGGTTGCTCATAAACCGTTTTGCCATCAACCGCATTTACCAGTTTGAAAGTCGTAAGCGCGGCACCTGCTTTACCACCCCATACAGCTACTTTTATTCCTTCAGGGGTATAACCCAATTGGTTGATCCTTATCCAGGCTGCCTCATCTTCCAGCTGATAGGGCGAAATAAATGAGGTAAGAAGAAATAATGAGCCGAAAATTATTAGTGCCCTGCCTGGGGTGTGACCAGCAATAGTTGAATGTGAAGATTTCATACAATGTTTTTGGAACTACCTAAGTTAAGGTTTTATATTTTCTTGAAGTGTGCAAAGGGTAGCTCTTTACTCAGCACCCTGCCTGTGCAACGGGCAAGGTTTTGACTATGCAGCACCTTTTGATTTGCGTGTTTCCTGGTTAAAATCCTAACATGTGCTCAGGCAATGAAAATGAAAGTACATCACAACTCATACGAGGGTATGTTTATAAATTGCCTAATTTGCCGTCACAAATAATGTAGATGAGTTTTTATGTTTGCAGATATAGCCTATCCTCAAAAACTGCTCCCGGAAGAGCTGGATAAATATTTAGCAGGCGGTTGGTTCAGAATGCGCCAGAGTATTTTCACCACTAATTTCCTGCATTTTTCCCAGCGATTTTACTCGGCTATCTGGCTCAGGGTGGTGTTGGATCATTCAATTCATGATAAGAAATACCATACACTTCATAAGCTTAATAAAAATTTCACAACCGGCATAAAAAAGGCGAGGGCCCCTGAGATAGCCGCAGCACACGAAACTCTCTATCAAATTTATCGTGAATCGATCTCTTTTGATGTATCGCCTACACTGCAGGAACTTCTTATAGGCAACCAAACCTACAACCGGTTCAATACCTATGTCGTAAATGTTTATGACGATGATAAGTTGATCGCTGCGGGTTTTTTCGACCTGGGAAAAGAGAGTGCAGCCGGTATTACCTGTATATATCATCCTGCTTATAAAAAATACAGCCTCGGAAAGTACCTGATGTATCTAAAGATGGATTTCTGCAAACAGCGCCGGTTAAAATATTTTTACCCCGGGTATTTTGTACCGGGATACAAACCCTTCGATTATAAAATTGAAATTGGAAAAGCCTCCCTTCAGTACCTGCAATTATCAACGCAGCAGTGGGTCCCTTACCCCGCGAAGGCGCACGCACAAAACCCACTTGATAAAATGCTCGTGCAACTGGCATCGCTACAGCCTTACCTGGAGAAGGCATTAATACCGCATGCTATATTATTTTATAAATTTTTTGAAGTCAACCTCGACCCCTATTATAATGGTAACGGCTTATTTGATTTCCCTGTTTTTATCTATTGCATTCCGGAGGACAATACGAGTTTTTACCGGATGATCGTTTATGATATACGCGATTCAAAATATCACCTGCTTCAATGTGGCTCAGTAATAAATACTGGATTTCAACAGGAAGTAAATACGTTGTTCGACTCGGACCTGCTGAACATTGAGCAGGATTTATTTGAATCAGCTTCCCCGGAAGAAATAAGTGATGAGCTAAACGCTTTTTATAAACGCTCATAAAGTTTTCTCAGCCGGCCGCGGGTAATAATATTTTCCCAATTCTTTCCAAGGGCATTTTCCCAGAGCGGCTTCATAACCAAAGACACATCGATCATTTTATTAAACTGGTCTTCTGTTAGGTTGGCACAGATATTTTTAGGGATATCTATCTGGTTTTTTTCAACCATGTATTTGAATTCTTTTACACCATCAGGATAAAATTCTTCAAGATGATCAAATACGATACAGTTGCCGATACCGTGTTTGGTTCCCAGTAAATAACTCAGGCCATAACTTACCGCGTGAGCTACTCCTACCTGTGAATATGCAATGCTCATTCCGCCGGCATAGGAAGCCATCATCAGTTTATCATCGCATCCTTCATCCCAGCCTTTTTTATCAACAAATACATCGCGGCAAAGCTGCAGGGCCTTTTCTCCATAGCTCTTGCTAAATTCATTCAGGTACGTACCGGTAAGACTTTCAATACAATGGATGTAACAATCCATTCCCGTATAGAAACGTTGGTTGGGTGGTGCATTAGCAGTAAGTTGTGGATCCAGCAGGATCTGGTCAAAGGGTGTAAAATCCGAATTCATACCAAGTTTTTTGGTGGGTCCGGTAAGCACCGTTGTCCTGCTCACTTCGGCACCGGTGCCACTTAATGTTGGGATCCCTGCCTTGTACACCCCGGGATTTTTAACCAGGTCCCACCCCTGGTAATCAGCGCTGCTTCCGGTATTGTTCAACATTAAGGAAACAGCTTTAGCAAGGTCCATGGCAGACCCTCCGCCAATACCTATTATACCGCTGACAGTCCCAAATTCCTCTTTCAATTGATGAGCGATACTATCGACATAGCTCGTCTTAGGCTCATAAGTAACATCAACAAAAATGATTTTGTCTTTTCCTTTTGCAGGAACACGGGTATGTAATTCCTTTCCTTCGAAAAAGTGATCCACCAAAAATATCATGGGTGCACCGGCTTTACGGTTAGGTTGCAATATTTCATCTAATTGACCGAATGCCCCACGTCCGTAAATAACGTAGCCCACCATTTTAAAGTTTCTGAAATTCATGCTGCAATTTCGAAAAAAATTGGCAACTTATCCTTATTGATTGGGGGTAAAAGGAAAAGAAATTTACTTTATTAATTTTTTTATATCGGCATCGCCGTCGAGGTTATTCATTTGACGCATAATATCATCATACCGGTGCAATACTTTTTTGCTCATCGGTTTTACGGTATACATTTTAGGGTTGGGCAAACAAGCGGCTATTTTAGCGGCTTCACTTCTTGTAAGGTCTTTAGCGTTCTTACCAAAATATGCTTTTGATGCTGCCTGTATCCCGAAAATACCTTTACCCATTTCGGCTACATTCAGGTAAGTTTCCAGGATGCGCTCCTTACTCCATATTTTTTCGATCATAAAGGTAAAATATACTTCGAGCCCCTTTCTTATAAAGCCGCCGCCCTGCCATAAAAAGACATTCTTGGCCACTTGCTGGCTAATGGTACTTGCCCCTCTTCGCCGGTTTGGATGCTTTTCATTATACCTGATTGCCTTTTCTATTGCCTTCATGTCAAAACCGTCATGTTCTGGAAACAACTGGTCCTCACTCGACATCACCGCAAGCTTAATATTGGGGCTCATCTCCCCAAAGTTGATATAATCTCTTTTTAAACCATACCCCTGCAGGAGGCTGCCCATCTGTGTTAGTGTAAGGGGAGGGTTGATCCATTTGCAAAAAACAATATAAACCAGGTGAAGCACAAATAAAACAAGGAAAATTTTTTTGAAAATGCGCCAGGCCTTTTGCATAATGTACCGGTTAATTTTATGCGCCAAAAAGAAACAACATTAAAAAAAATGGAATTGATAAGTTTATCTTTAACAAGTATCACAGCATGGAGTGGATTACATTTCCGGTTACATCTTTTTGTTATCCGAAACCGCAAGGTAAACTAACGAATACTTTTTCCCGATGATCATTCCTTTACCTCCTGTTTTTGCCATCACAAAACCCACAGTTGCCAGTGAGGCAGATACAACCAATAAGGGAAGGCTGAACTTTTTACGGTCGGCAAGGAATACCACACCACTTGCCAATGTGAGTAATGCGCCGCCTCCCATCAGGCTGGCTGCACTCGCCGACATATCGAAGCTTTTCCCTGATTTGCCGATAGCTTTTACCTGGTTATAATGGTACTTGTAATAGTAAGTGGTAACCGTATCTAACACATATACCCCTAGCTGCGTGGGCATTTGGCGAATAACAAACACTTTTAAAAAAAGGGAATCGTTCTTTATTTTGTTAATATAGCCACTGATATAAGCTCCGGTAGTAGTAGTAATATCTATATCGGATCCAGCAAAATATCTTTTGATTGTCTTATTCTTTTTCTTCAATAAAAGAACATCTGAAGCCTGGCCAAATGCGCCGTACGAAAATAAAACTAATAGTAGCGGGAGTAAGCGGTTCATATTGTAAAATAAATACCAGAAAGATAAAACATTCAAATGATTTGTTATTGTTTTGTTAGGGTCGGCAAGATTGCGGTCATATGGCAGTTGTAATTCTGCGGGGAGATCCGAGATGCTGGAGGCAGCAGCAAATCGTTTTCATTTAACAATTCACTTGCAAAGAAAGGAAATACGGCTTGAGCTAACCTATTAAATTAATATGTCCTGGGTATAGCAGGCACTTAGCGCACAAAACATATGCTCAAATCTTTAAATAAATAAATGCCCCAAACATTGTGTTTGACAATAGCTACCCAAAAAATTATAACAGTAAAAACTGCGCGTTCAAAACGCTGTTATTTTTTTTTATAGATAGGCACCGTGCTGCAAGGCTCGCCATACATGATACTTTTTGCGACGGGTCGTAATATTTTTGTGGCCTCGAGGTAAGCCGCTTCACCTACGGGCAGTTGGCCACATCCTTTTATCACAATTCTCTTATCAACAAACTCGCTTACCGGGATTGCAGCAATATTTTTCAACAGTAATTGATTTTTTAATTCTTCCCGTGTTCCATAAAATACTTCTTTTGCAACCGGTTGAAGGTAGCTGGCAACCAACATATAGGCCCAAACAGGTATCACAGCATCAGCACTGCAGGTTACGGCAACACACTTATTACTATAGCCTGAAAGTTCCAGGTTTTTGAGGGCTTCCCGGAAATCTTTTTCTTTCAATATCAGGCCCATGAAAAGGTAGTCCTTCATATCAAAAAAGGCAACCTCATCATGTGGGAAATAATCCTCCAGGTTTAAGGTTACGAGGGAACTTTCTGTTACTTTATTTACGAATATTTCTTCCATACTGCAAAATTACGCATAAACGGCCTTTCATGGTTAAAGCCCATCGCCTCTCTTTCCTGAGGACGATACTACATTGCAGGGATGGCATCAATTGTAAAAACAAGACTTGGAAGATCATCAAAAAAACGCCGAAACTTTCATTCCGGCGCTGTGAGTATGGCAATTGATTTAAAAACGTTTGCTGCGTTCGTCTTTAATATCTGCTGTCTTTTTCAGTGAATCAAACCACCCGGATAGTTGTTGTGCCAAAGCTTTGGTACGCTGGTCTCCTTCCTGGGCAAGCATTTCGGGTGTATCAGCGGGCTTTATCCCGATGCTGTTTACCTTCAAAATATATACACCATTTGTACCTGCTATCGGTTCAGAAATTTTTGTTTGAAAGGCTTTATTAAATGCAGCGCCGATCAGCTTTGGTTCATTACCTACTCCATTGATCAATTGAGAATTGAAAGTGAGGGATGAATCTGCTCCCGCTGTGCCAATTTGCACATTATATGTAGCAGCAGCGGATTCCAGCGTTGGTGTAGCGCCTAATTTTTTTATGATCTGCCCGGCTTTTTTCCTATTACGTATCGTAATTTCTACCAGCGGCCTCGCAGCTTTTGCATCAGGTAAACCTTCCGGCTGTATTTTTTTAACCATCGCCACTACAAACTGATCATCTATATTAAATGGTTCACTTACCTCGCCTTGCTTTGCTTCAAAGGCCCATTTGATCAGCTGCCGCCCATCCTGCAAGCCACCGAGCTTGTAGTCATTTTTTTTGATAACATCCGGTACATCGATCCTTTGTATGCCATGCTTGCTGAGGTAAGTGTCGAATGCTTTTGCATCCCGCGCCTCCCCCGAAAGTTTGACGGCTTTTGAACTGGCATTGTTGATAGTTTCGTCCGATGCCACAATTTGTTTAGCCAGGTAAGCCACCTTGTAGGCGGGCTCAAAATTCTTTTGACTCAATACCTCGATATAATGCCAACCAAAATCTGTATGAACTACTTTTTTGTCGCCTGCATTGCCGTAAAATATTGTTTCAGCAAATTCTTTGGCGAGGCTTGTTTGTGATGATGATGAAAAATCATACTCTCCGCCTTTATCCTTACTTCCCGGGTCGTCACTGTATTTTATTACCATTTCATTAAAACCGGCGCCCCCGTTAATGGCTGTAACAATACTGTCAATTCGTTTTTTAGCAATGCTGTCTTCCAGCAATGGTTGTTGCGTTTGGGGATCCTTCGTACTGATAAGTATGTGCCGTGATTTAACACTATCGGGCATCTGCCTTACGCTGATCATTTTTGCCAGCACATAATTTCCGCCATCAAGATAAGGCCCGAATACACTGCCGGGCGTTAACGATGTGATGGAATCTTTTTGTGCCATCATTAACTTTGATCTTAAAGTATATCCCTCAAAGAAATTTATGGCGCTCATGTTCCTGGCAACAAAGGCTTTTGCATTGGTATCAGCAAGAAAAGGTGCTTTTAATGCTTCCGTTGCCTGTATTGCCTGCATGGTATCACTCGCTGTTGGATTAGCGCTAAAGGCTACATAGGTAATATACCTTCCTCCATCTTGTTTGTAAACAGCTTTATTTTTATTTAAATAATCATTTACTTCTTCATCGGTTACTTTAACGGTACTATCGCTTATTACGTTATAAGGTACGGCAACATAAGAAAAATTAGCAAAGCTGTTATTTTCAGCCATTTCCTTTTGTTGCATCCAGGTGGGATAATAAGCACTGGCAGCAAGCATACTATTATACTTATTATAAAGCGCCTGCAGTTTCATAGGCTCCACTATCTGGTTTTCTATCGCGTCTCTTTGCTCACCTTTTGACTTTTTAGCCTGCTGCCACCATTCCTGAACTTTAGCAATATCATACTGGCCGGTTGTTTTATCGCTAAACGCCTGTTTCAACGTATACGGTGCATCATTACTAAACATGATGCTACTCATTTCTTTTGGCGAAAAAGTAAGCCCCAGTTTTTCAAATTCCTTTATTAAAACTTTTTCAGCTATAATCTGGTCCCACACTGACTGGCGGACTTCATATACCTGGCTGCCACTTATGCGGCCCCCGTATTGTTCTTCTGCTTGCTTAACCTTCGCGCTAAATTCATTCGCTTCTATTTTTTCTCCATTTACCTCACCAATACTGGTAGAATTGTCACCGCCCATAAGCCCGCCATTGCTGCCTGGTTTTGCATCCATCAATATAAACCCAATTAGACTCAGGGCAATTACACCAATTACAACGGCCGCACCTTTTTCACGAATGTTCTGTATTATCTGCATGTTTATTTAATTAAAATGGAGGGCAAAAATAGGGTAAAAAAAGTACATAATGGCTAAAAATACTAATGCTGCTGTTACCGGAATTGAGTTGTAATAAGCATTTCAGTAGATTGGGCACCTTTTTTCAACTCTATATATCTTAATAATTTACTATCCGGTTAAACATTTTTATTAACGCATAACTTATCCATATATTTCATAATAGCCATACCTGTAAAAAATCTGCCTGGTATGAACGGCTAATTACATTCTAATTGGCCAGTGGTATTAAGAGGAATTTCATCTGCAAGTGAGTTTATGCTGACTAACCTTGGATGTTCTTATACAAAATAGAATAATGGCTTTTTTAAGCTGTAATTTTGTATCTGTATTTACTGGTAATTTAAATATTAACAACGCGTTGTTGATAAAGCTGTTTTACTGTTAATAAAACTGTTTTTTACAAATAGCTGCAGAGGATAGTTGGGGCAGAAGTTATTGGTGATATCACCCGGCAGACAAAGTATGTTAGCAGAAGGGGAGTTATGGGGTGCCTGTTTAACATAGACAGATTTGAATATTACCATTTTTTTATCAACCACTTTTTTTACTAACCAGGGTTAAAAAAAAAATACTATAATTTAGAAAACCATTACCAGCGTGGTGTGGCTGTTAAACATATTAATATTACCAAATGTTAATTACCTGTTGATGAAGGTGGATAAAGTCTTTATTTTTAATTATCAACTTTCCGCAAAATAATGTTTCCACATATTCACATCCCTAGTAGTAGTAAGTTTAAATAGATAAAAGAAATATTAAAAGATTATTATGCAAGATATTAACACCGCGAAAGAAAGAATTGAAGCCAATGGGTTCCTTGACATTGATATAGATATAAATATCGACCTGTTTGCAGAAATTGAAAAATTGAAGCAACAAAAAAATGCCATTATACTGGCGCATTATTATCAGGAGCCTGATATACAGGATGTGGCAGATTTTATTGGGGATAGCCTGGGCCTTGCACAGCAGGCAGAAAAAACCAGTGCGGACATCATAGTTTTTGCGGGTGTACATTTTATGGCGGAAACTGCCAAAATATTGAATCCGGGAAAGAAAGTTTTATTGCCCGATCTTAAAGCTGGTTGCTCTTTAAGTGATAGCGCCCCACCGGCTTTATTTAAATTATTCAAAGACAGGCATCCTGATCACCTTGTTATTACTTATATAAATTGCTCGGCAGGAATGAAAGCCCTGAGCGATATTATTTGTACGAGCAGTAATGCTGAAAAGATCATTGAAAGTTTGCCCAAAGAGCAGAAAATAATATTTGCACCTGATAAGAACCTGGGGGCATATTTAAATAAGAAGACAGGAAGAAATATGGTGTTATGGAATGGCGCCTGCATGGTTCATGAAATTTTCAGCCTTGAAAAGATCACCCGTTTAAAAGTACGGCACCCGCAGGCAAAAGTAATTGCCCATCCGGAATGTGAAGATGCAGTATTAGCGGTAGCGGATTTTGTCGGCAGCACTACAGGGTTATTAAAATATTCACAGGAAAATGAAGCCACGGAATTTATCGTAGCAACAGAGACGGGTATATTGCACCAGATGCAAAAATCAAGTCCTTTAAAAGTATTTATTCCTGCACCTCCTAACAATAGCTGTGCTTGCAACGATTGCCCGCATATGAAATTGAACACACTGGAGAAATTATATTTATGTATGGAATATGAACTGCCTGAAATAACGATGCCTGAAAACCTGATGGTGGCTGCAAAAAAACCTATAGAAAGGATGTTGGAAATAAGTAAAAGATTTGGATTATAATATTTAACGAACTGGTGCCTTAATTGCAGCCTCCCCGGGAAAGGGGTGGACTACGGAATCAAACATCCTGCCCGCAGGCCATTTAATTCAACACCCATATTTTAAGATGATAATTGCGTGTAATTATGCATTATATTTAATTCAACGTATTTTCTTTTATTATTATTAATCATAATATGCTTTTGTATACAACAGCGTCGATCATCTATTGAATTTATTATTCCTTTTTATTAAAATTTGTATTTATGGCAATCCCTTCAGTTGACCTTGCGGAATTTTTAAGCGGGGATCAAATAAGAAAAGATGCGTTTGTGCAGGATTTAGGTAAAGCCTATGAAGCCGTTGGATTTGTGGCAGTAAAGAATCATGGCGTTCCCGATCAGTTAATAGCTGATCTTTATAAATATGTCCAGGAATTTTTTTCTCTCCCGCTTGAACAAAAAAAGAACTATGAAATTGCTGAGTTAGCCGGCCAGCGGGGATACACCAGTTTTGGTAAAGAACATGCCAAGGGGAGTGAAGCACCTGATCTGAAAGAATTTTTTCAATATGGACAAATTCCCAGGGATAATTACAAGGAAGACGAATATCCTCCCAATGTTTTGGTCAATGAAATACCGGTATTCAATAGAACATTTGCCGACGCTTACCGGGCATTTGAGCAATCCGGTACTGCATTATTGCAAGCCATCGCACTTTATCTCAAACTGGATGAACATTATTTTGACCAGCAGGTATATAATGGAAATTCCATTTTACGGGCTATACATTATCCCCCGATTACCCAGGAACCCAGTAGCGCTATCCGGGCAGAACAGCATGAGGATATTAATCTTATTACACTTTTGGTTGGTGCTTCTGCAGACGGTTTGCAGATTTTAACCAGGACTAATGAATGGGTCGGCGTAACATCTTTACCTGAACAAATTGTAGTAAATGTTGGAGATATGTTACAGCGTTTCACCAATAATAAATTAAAAAGCACTACTCACCGGGTTGTAAACCCAGCGAGAGAGTTATGGCATACTTCCAGATTTTCGATACCGTTTTTTCTTCATCCAAAATCAGCGATGAGCCTCCGTTGCCTCGAAAGCTGTATTGACGGATTGCATCCGAAATTTTATGAAGATGCAACTGCAGGGGAATATCTCGATGAAAGACTAAGAGAAATAGGATTAAAGAAATAAGGTAATTTATATATATATTATAATTATATTATGTTTATCAAATCCCAACAGAAGGTTACTGCAAATGGCCATAGCTCATGGATTGATCCCAACCGCATTCTATACTTACGTTCATAAATATTTCAAAAAGTATCAGCCGCTGTTGTTATATTTATTTATAATAACCCTTAAGCAAAATCTTATAAACATAGCTGCCTGCTTTTAGTATGGGCTTAACTTGATTTTACTCCGTCATATATCATTTTTAAAAGCAATTTTTTTGCATAGCATCACGGCTTTTGGAGGCCCGCAGGGCCATATAGGAATGGTTATGAAAACCTTTGTCGAAAGGCGCAGGGATGTTACCCGGGAAGAACTTATGGAGTATGTATCTTTTTGCCAGATGCTACCAGGGGCTTCATCTACCCAGGTGCTGACATTGATTGCTTATAAAAGGGGAGGCATTCCGCTAGCTGCACTAACCCTTTTAATTTGGGTAATCCCAGCCTGTATCTTCATGGGAGCCTTGTCTTTCCTGGTGAGTGCAATTGGCCCTAAGAACTTGACAACCAGTGTGTTCCAATTTATTCAGCCTATGGCAATTGGTTTTTTGGCTTATGCAGCAATAAAAGCTTTCGGGATCGCTGTTAATAACCAGATTACAAAAGTAATTATGATGATCAGCATGGTGGTCACTTCTTTACTCTTTAAAACTCCCTGGGTTTTTCCTTTATTAATTATAATGGGTGGAGTTGCAACCAACTTTAGCAGCAAGCGGATTCCGGAAAAGGAAAAAATCAGGCCAAGGCAAATTCGCTGGACTAATATATGGGTCTTCGCGCTCATCTTCATTGTGGCCGGAGTATTGAGCGAGACCGCGCGCAAGCAGGATTGGCCAAACCGTAAAGCTTATAATTTATTTGAAAATTTTTATCGTTTTGGTAGTATTGTTTTTGGTGGCGGTGATGTTTTGATTCCGATGATGCTTGATCAATATGTTGCCCGCCCCAGTGCCCCAAAGTTTGTTGATTCCAGGCACAATATTATCCGGATCGAGCGGAGTGAATTACTTACCGGCGCGGGTATTGTCAGGGCTATCCCAGGACCGGTTTTTTCTATTGCATCATTTACCGGGGGCATTGCCTTAAAGGACGGAGGAAAAGCGCTGCAATTACTGGGTTGTTTCATTGGATCTATTGCCATCTTTTTGCCTAGTGCCCTGTTAATTTTGTTCTTTTTCCCGGTTTGGCAATATTTTAAAAAATTCGTGGTTGTTTACCGCTCGCTCGAAGGCATTAATGCGGTGGTTGTAGGCTTTATGGGCGCCGCTACATTATACCTCTTAAAGGATGTTTCCATCACCCATCTCAATATGGTAAGCCTTATCAATATTACGGTGATCACGGGCACACTACTAACCCTTTACCTTACTAAAATTCCAGCCCCGGTGATCGTTATAGTATGCTTGATGCTTGGCCTTATTTTTTAAAACGAAACGGAACCGGATATCGATGAGATGTGTATTCAAAGGTTGATATGTTGTTTGCTATTTATAGTAACCGTTACTTTCTATTTCTTCTTTAACAACATCCGGGACCATATAACGTATTGATTTGCCCAGTTTGATTAACTCACGTATATGGGTAGACGATATTTGTAATAAGGGCGCTTTCACAATATTAATTTCGGCCCCTACCTGGTTGTTGATTTTAAAACCCTCTCTTTCATAAATGTAGAGCGGGTATTCTTTCGTAATAACTTCATAATTTTTCCATTTTGGCAGATTACAAAAGCTATCGCTTCCCATTATAACCGCAAATTGGTGAGAAGGATATTTTTCTTTCAAATATGCCAGGGTATCAACTGTGTAAGATGGTTTCGGTAGTTGAAATTCTATATTCGAGGCTTTTAATCTTTGTTCCCCCTCAATGGAAGCCTGAATTAAATGTAACCGGTGATATTCATTTAAAAGGGTAGAAGACGCTTTTAATGGATTATGTGGAGAAACGACCAGCCAAACCTGCTGCAAGCCGGTGTGGTTAATGATATGGTTAGCAATAATAAGATGCCCAATATGTACCGGATTAAAAGAACCAAAGTAAAGACCGATTTTCATAAATGATTAAATAATTGCCTTTGTATCAATCTCTTCAACCCAGATATTTTCAGCTTCGTTTAAACGTAAACTCAGGTGATAGCCTGCCACAAGAATTGATATTGGATCTCCTAATGGTGCTACCTGGTCGATCATGATGGTTTCTCCCGGTACACAACCCATTTCCATAAGCTTTAAAAATATTTCATCCTTTTCAAAATGCTTAATCCTTACTAATTTGCCAACTTGTATTTCTGAAAGGCGCCTTTTCATCTGGTTAACATTTTTAGTGCAAAGGTATCGTTCACATTAGTGTAATGTTTTTCAATTTAACAATACTATGAAGGTTACTTTCTTTTTTCTCCAGAATTCCAGTTTGCTTACGAACCGGAAAAAACTTAAATTATTTCTGATTTCACTTTTTAATAATGAAAAAACGGTAATAGATGGTGTTCTTTACATTTTCTGTAGCGATGAATATCTCCTGGAGATTAACCAAAATTATTTGCACCATGATAATTTCACAGATATAATAACTTTTACGCTTTCTTCACCCGGGGAGCCGATTTTAGGCGAAATCTATATTAGCGTGGACCGGATTAAAGAAAATGCACAAATTTTTTCGTCTACTATAACCCATGAACTTCACCGTGTTATTTTCCATGGGGCCCTCCATTTATGTGGTTATCTTGATAAAACTAAAAAAGATAAAGTACGCATGACACAAACAGAAAATGAATATTTAATAAGTTACTTTAATAAATAGTTCCACAAGGAACAGTTTCAGAATGAAACCTAACCAAATATATGTTCCACGATTCCCAGTTTCAATGGGAAACATTCAAAAATTTTTTTTATGCCACGAAAAAAATGGACACCAAAAACGGAAATAACGGCGTCTGTGTTAAAAATCCGGGAAAAAAAGAAATGGCAACTAGCCCTACGCCGGTATGTCTTAGAACAAAATAATATGAGTGGATACGCTGTATATTTTGGCCTGGATATTCTAAAATTCAGACAATGGGTAGAAATACAATTTTCAGGAAAGGTTAACTGGGAGAACTTTGGGACTACCTGGCAACTTGATCACGTAATTCCTGTTGGGTATTTTGATTTTAGTAACGATGAGGAATTAAGATTATGCTGGAATTTTATCAATATCAGGGTTAACCAAACGGGAGAGAAGGAAATAAACAGCAATCTTGTTGACCTGATGGCTGTCAAACCTTATTTTGAATCACTTTATCAAAAAACCGGGTACTCTGTTTGCGCGAAAATGATCGGTAAAATTTCCCAACTTCAGGAAAAGGGCTGTAAAAGCCTGCCTGTATTGGAAAAGTTCCTGAAAAGGAACCAAGAACATTTAGAAACCCTTGTTACCCTAAATAAAGACGAATTTATAAGCCTAAATAACGGTGCCTTAGTTACTAACATCTTGTTGGAGCGGGAGATACTTCGAAAATTTGGTTAACCCTCCCAACGGTTCGTATAACAGTATGTACCTTTGCCCCTTATGTTTCCTCAATACGATATAATAGTAGTTGGAGCGGGCCATGCCGGTTGTGAAGCTGCTGCAGCAGCTGCAAATATGGGTAGCAAAGTGATGTTGGTTACCATGAATATGCAGACTATCGCTCAAATGAGCTGTAATCCGGCTATGGGAGGGATTGCCAAAGGACAAATTATCAGGGAAATCGACGCGATGGGCGGGTATAGCGGTATTGTCACTGACCATAGCATGATCCAGTTCAGGATGCTGAACCGGTCGAAGGGTCCTGCAATGTGGAGCCCCCGGGCTCAAAGTGACCGGATGTTATTTGCTAATAAATGGCGGGAAATGTTGGAAAATACGCCAAATGTTGATTTTTACCAGGATATGGTACGGAGCCTGGTCATTAAAAACGGCAGGGCATGCGGGGTTGTAACCGGACTTGGACACGAAATAGTCTCGAAGGCTGTAATATTAACCAACGGGACTTTTCTTAATGGTGTGATTCACATTGGTGAAAAGCAATTAGGGGGAGGCCGTATGGCGGAAAAAGCTGCCACGGGTATTACGGAACAACTGGTATCCCTTGGTTTTGAAAGTAACCGGTTAAAAACAGGTACTCCACCCCGGATCGATGGGCGAAGTTTGGATTATTCCAGGATGGAGGAACAGAAAGGAGATGACGAGATTACCGGTTTCAGTTACTTGGATACGCCTAAACTGGCACAATCCAGGCAAAGGAGTTGTTGGATAACCTATACAAGTAGCGCCGTTCACGAAATATTGAAAACAGGATTTCAACAAAGCCCTATGTTCCAGGGCCGAATCCAAGGAACAGGGCCAAGATATTGTCCCAGCATTGAAGATAAGATCAACAGGTTTGCAGAAAGAGACAGGCACCAGTTATTTGTAGAACCCGAAGGTTTTAATACAATAGAAATTTACGTAAATGGTTTTTCTCTTCACTTCCCGAAGACATCCAACACAAAGCGCTGAAACTGGTACCGGGTTTTGAAAATTGTAAAATGTTCCGGCCTGGCTATGCAATCGAATATGATTTCTTTCCCCGACACAATTAAAATTCAGCCTTGAAACGAAACTGATCGGGAACTTGTTCTTTGCCGGACAGATAAATGGCACTACGGGTTATGAAGAGGCAGCCTGCCAGGGACTAATGGCGGGAATAAATGCTCATCAAATAGTCAATGAACTTGAGCCCGTAGTTTTAAAAAGAAGTGAAGCCTACATTGGCGTATTGATCGACGACCTGATCAATAAGGGTACCGACGAACCATACCGGATGTTTACCAGCCGCGCCGAATTCCGGACTCTACTGCGACAGGATAATGCGGATATCCGCCTGACAGAAATTAGTTATCGGTTGGGATTGGCTTCACAGGAAAGAATGGAAAAGATCATAAAAAAACTGGCAGCTATAAATCTAGCTAAGTCAACACTCAATAACTTTTCTTTAGAACCAACCGAGATTAATCCCCTGCTGGTAGACATGCACTCTTCCCTCTTAATAACCAGGCAGAAGGCCTTGCAAATACTATTAAGGCCCAATATCAGCCTGGCGGCAATGATAAAAACAGTCCCACGGATGAAAAATGCGTTTGCAGAATTTGACCGGGAAACAGTTGAACAAGTAGAAATCTTGGCCAAGTACGAAACTTACATAGAAAAGGAAAGAGATCTTGTAGCAAAGATGAGCCAATTGGAAAACCTGGTAATTCCGGAAAATTTCAGTTACGATAAATTAATTTCACTTAGTAATGAAGCCAGGCAAAAATTTACCAAGATAAGACCTCATACACTAGGCCAGGCATCCCGGATTTCAGGCGTAAATCCCAGCGATGTTCAGATTTTGATGGTTTATATGGGTAGATAAACTGCATTATCCTCCCCGTTCAAATTTTACGTTAACCAAATAAGATACCTATCGATATAAATAATTAATAATCAACTACTTATGAAGACTATTCTTAAGTTATACTATTATTTACTTATTTCGTGCCTCACCTAATTATATTATGACAACCACTTGAAATAATTAAGGCCATTGATCAATTAATCTTATCATAGATTATCGATTGCAAATTATAGTCTTTAAATCACGAAAATTTTCTTAAACAAAACAAATTTAAACGTCATGTCACTTCATTTTTCCCCGGAAAGCCCTAAAGAATTGGTTTTTGAAAATATAGCGGAATACCTTGGGCAACAAAATTTGCGGTTTGTTAAACAGGACAGTACGCGTCCATGGGGAGGATTTTTTGTATTGAATGAGGCAGAAGCCGAAAAATTTATTAGCTTGTATTTTTCTCATCTTACAAAAGATGAACTAATGATAACGGGTAAATTAAGTCCTAAAATTTTGGTAGTAGCGCCAAATAAAAGATTAAGTTGGCAATACCATTACCGTCGCGCAGAAATTTGGAAATTAATAGCCGGTGTTGCAGGAGTGATCACCAGTGAAACGGATGAAGAAAAAGAAATAACCCATTTAAACATTGGCGACATCATTGAATTAAAGCAGGGAGAGCGGCACCGCCTGGTTGGTTCAGACGGCTGGGGAATAATTGCTGAAATCTGGAGACATACGGATACATCAAATCCTAGCGATGAAGAAGATATTATCAGGGTACAGGATGATTTTGGAAGATAAGTGCCGGCAAGCTTTCAACCATCCATTATACTAACTTCCGAAAAAATTTAAACTATTTTTTATTATATATATATCCTTTAATTTGCTTCTCACTACATTTTAATTGCTCACATCTAAACCATATGTCAATTTTAACAGTCATCATTGTTTTAATAGTTGCAGGGGTAATCCTGTACCTTATCAACAGGTATATACCGATGGACAGCACTATAAAAAGTATTCTTAATATTGTCGTGGTCATCGTGATAATAGTATGGCTGTTGAAGGTATTTGGCGTTTGGGGCGAGATTGATTCCATTAAAGTATAACAAAGACCTTAATATCAGGTATTGCAGCTTTATGCAAAAGCATGGAGGGCCTTGGCTATTCCCTTAACTGGCGCATATGGAACAGTTTTTGCACTCCACCTAAAAAAATTATGAAACGAATTATTTCGGTATTTGCTGTTGCTGCTATCACTTTCATCGATCACTTCCTGCGCACAGGATAAAAGTACCCGGCCAAGTCCACCTTCCAAGGCGTCTGTAACTACAACAAAGGGAGTAACAATAACTATTGACTATAGCCAGCCATCTATAAAGGGAAGGACGGTTGGTAAAGAAATCGCACCTTTCGGCAAGGTTTGGCGTACGGGAGCGAATGAGGCTACGACGTTTGAAGTTAGTAAGGACGTAACTATTTCCGGTAAAAAACTATCCGCTGGCAAGTATGGTTTATATACAATCCCTGGTGAAACAGAATGGACAGTAATATTGAATAAAAAATCAGATCTGTGGGGTTCAGATGGCTACAGCGAAGGCGAAGATGCTGTACGGTTGGTCTCTAAGCCTGTTAAGCCAAAGGCTTTTACAGAAAAAATGACTTTCGCTATCAGTGAAGCAGGTGTCGTTTCTTTAATGTGGGGTGATGTGCAGGTAGATTTTACAGTGGAATAATCTCCAAAAAAGTGGATAAAAAAAACGTTGCGGAGAATCTGCGACGTTTTTTTTTGCGCTCCTAAAATTGGATGACAAATTTTAAGCATATTGCATTACGCTTGTAGTGGTTTGATTCAAATGGAGGCATTGAAATCTATGTCCGCGTGCGCCATTTCAGTGCAAAAGCCAGTCCAACACCTGTTGAGCAAAAACAGGAAGTTACACATAGGCGGTCACTAATGGTAATGCATGCGCCATGCATTGATCCGGAAGAGACTTGGAGAGAACAAGCAGGAATAGGCGTTATATTTTTAGACCGAAAAAAGTAGACCAAATACGTGAAGGTACCTGGCAGATTTTGAGCACTAAGAGGCCCCTCCGCTTTCAATAGGCATACCCGAAAGATGATGTAGGGCAAATAAACCTAGCTTTACGGTTGAAATTTTTACATAATGCGTACAACATTTGAAGTGATTGACCAAACAAAAAAGTGGATCAATGATGTGGTGGTAGGCTGTAATTTTTGCCCTTTTGCTGCGCAGGTGATGAAACAGCAAAAAGTAAATTACCAGGTAGAATCCGGCGCCACATTAGCTAGTTGCATGGATGCTTTTCTCCGGGAAGTTACCCGGCTCAATGACGATATCAATATCGAAACAACTTTCCTGATCTTTCCTGATTCATTCCAGGATTTTGATCAATACCTCGACCTGGTATTTATAGCGGAAAAAGTATTAAAACAAAATGGTTACCAAGGAATTTACCAGTTAGCGACCTTTCATCCCCTTTACCTTTTTGACAAATCAAAAGACAGTGATGCAGCCAATTATACCAACCGGTCGGTATATCCAATGCTGCACATACTCCGTGAAGAAAGTATTGACAAAGCACTGGAGCATTATTCCAGCCCGGAAAGTATCCCTGCCCGTAATATCAATTTTGCACGCGAAAAAGGATTGACCTATATGAAGATGTTAAGGGACGCCTGTTTATAAACGATGCAACTCAATTCACTTTCCGGAATGCAACAGTAATATTGGAAAGGTAGTGGTCGCATGATTAAACTCTTTTCAACCAGCCCGTAATGCTCATTCGCTGGCGATTCGCCATCGATACTTCGTGTTCCATCTCATCACTTTTAAAAAAAACGGCCGTTTGTGCTTGCGGTAAAATCTTTTTTACCTCCTCATTATGATATACCAATAATTGTCCTCCATCTTCTTCCCGCCAGTTTTCATTCAGGTAATTTATGAGGGAGTATTTCCTGTTGCTGTCGTTTCTGAACTGGTCTTTATGGCGTTTGTAAAAACTCCCTTCTTCATATACCGCATAATGAAATTCATACGCGTTGATACCGGTATCGCAGGAGCTGTTCAGGTAGTCTATAAAATCCTCTACGCGTTGCAGGAATTCCTGTTCAAAAATATTTGCCGTATTTTTTTCAATCCAGTAGATTTTGTCGCTCCTCATTTTTTGTTTTTCGTCCTTTATTTCATTGTTTCCAATGCCGGCCGCGACCATCATTTTATCCCATTGCAATTTTGCAATATTTTGTTGCAGGCCCATCGACAAGGATGTGGATAAGAACGTGGCATCGATACCAATATTATTTTCCAGGTAACTATCAATCAGTTGATCAAATTGGTTGTTCATTGTATTAGTTGAATAAGGCAAGGTAGTTCTTTGCAGCCCACATTAACAAAATAGCTTCTGCAGGATCTAGGATTATCGCACGCTGATAAAGAGAGACTATGAGGATACCGAAAAGCGCTTTACCTTTGTAACACGAACCCAACAGATGAAAGATTTTAAAAAATATTACATCATACCAGCCTTACCCGGAGACGTTTACCTGGCATTGACCCTGCCGGCTACCATTCAATTATGGACAGGTGAAGAAGCGGAAATGAGCACGGAGCCGGGTAGTGAGTTTTCTTTGTACGAAGGAAGCATTGTAGGCAGGAACATGGCTTTTGAAGAAGGAAAAAAGGTGGTGCAGGAATGGTATTTTGGCGACCAGGAACCAGCTTCTATTGTAACAATAAAATTGCATCCTCATAAACAAGGTACTTCCGCCGAGTTGACCCATACCAACATTCCGGATGAAGACTTTGACGAAATCATTGAAGGCTGGGATGATAACTACTTTGGTTTACTGATCAGGTTCTACAGCTGACAACACTTCCTGACAAGTTTTGATTTACGGACTGTAACCAGGGTCGCATAAACCTGCCATTGAATGCGATGGCATTCTACGCTTATTATTCATTCCCTCCGGGAAGTTTTATCTGCTCCAATTTCCGGACATTTTTTCCGAAATATGGATAATCCAGGACCTGCCATCTCCTGAAACCCTTACCTGCATTGAGTTATTACTATGGCATACTTTGTGAAAATGTATCGGAAGAATAAATCAAACAAAACGCCCTGATCTAAAATTTTCCGCCGGTCAATCCCGGCAATCTATAAACAAATTTATTTAAGATAGTTTTCATAGGGTACAGATTAAAAATTAACCGGGGTTTCTACCCTGGTTTTTTTGTTCCGGAATGATTTTTCAGGTTACGGCCAGGAGGGAAGCCTGCAGCATTTTTATTTCACCATATCCAATATGTTCAGGCAGGTGCTCCTTTAATGTTTTAGCGGAGGTATTTCCAGTCTTCTCAATAGCGGATTTTATCAGTTTCAATTTGTCCGGGGAAAGGATTGTATCGATTAGAACCTCCCCTTTACTGATAAAATAACAGAGGTGGCCTTCTATTGTCCCCACGGCCAGGTTTCGTTCTTTTGCGATTAGTTCAACACTTTTTCCTTCTTTTAATAATTTTAAACTTAAGGCCCTGGTAGGTGTTTTTGTTTCTATTTCTTTTTCCCGGCGTTTTCGCTTTTCGGTTTTATCGGCTATATTGGTTTGCAGGCTGTTTTGCTCACAGTATGTCCTGATAATAGTTAAAAAGTCCTCGCCAAATTGTTTGCTTTTCACCGCACCAAAACCCGACAGCCGCGTGAGCGCCTCGGTTGTTAGCGGAAGATAGCGTTCCATTTCTTCAACCGAATGGTTACCAGCGACCAGGTAAACGGGCAAGTTTTTTTCATCACAAAGCGCATCTCTTTTTTTTCGAAGCAGCCTGTTTAGTTCAGGATGCGGGCCGTTTGTTATAACCGCCTTAGATTTACCTGCATAAGCATTTACTGATAATAACCCTTTAATAAATCTCCTCTTATGATTTATATAGTTATCCGGGATAAAATCATCCTGGATGCCTTGCAATAAATATAATCTTAAACAAACAGTATGATGCAGGTCGGCTAACAGGAGATTAAAATCAACAGCAGTTTTTTTTAAATCAGTTTCTGCGGGACAGCGGTTAATCTCACTGAAAACCTTACCGAGTTCATGGATAAAATGTTTGGCCGCGGCAGACAGCCTGCTTTTCAGAAACGGGTTATCTTCCGGCAAAACCTGTTGCGCGAATAGTTGATACAATTGTCCTTCGAATTTTTTTGCCACTCCCTGGATTTCTTCTGTAAGTGAATTTATTGTATCTATCCATTTCAGCGCTTCAATATTGAAGGATGTTTGTTGCACCATAATATATGACAGCAGCGCTTTGGCATTATGTTGCTGTTCTGTAAAATCAAATATCTTTTTTATTTCTTCTTTTTGAAACTGGTACCTGGCATCTTTTAATACTCCTGATTGTACCAGGGCATTTTTTTGTGTTCGTGAAAATGCCGTAATCCGGCTGTCAGTGTGTAAACTATTCCTTTGGATCCGGCTGTGCAGGATCATTCCCTCTAAGCTGGTGCAACGGCTTAAGGCAACGTAAACCTGTCCGGGGGCAAATGCGTTTCCGGCATCAATAATGGCGCGGTCAAAACTCAGTCCCTGGCTTTTATGAATAGTGATGGCCCAGGCGAGCCGAAGAGGAAACTGGGTGAAGGAACCTATCTCATTTTCTTCTACCAGGTTAGTCGTGTTATCGGCTACATAACGGATGTTTTTCCATTTTTCTTTTTTTACTTCAATAGGGCTGGTATCATCCTTGCAAAGAACCAGGATTTTTTCATCTTCAATTTTTTCCACCACTCCGATCTTACCATTATAATAGCGCCTACCCTTTTCAGGGTCGTTTTTTATGTACATTACCTGCGCCCCCGCCGTTAATTTTAATTGCAGATCAGCCGGAAACGATTTTTCGTAGAATTCACCTTCAA
>JBBJMD010000130.1:0-11625 GCA_037719925.1 Ferruginibacter sp. | reverse complement strand
TTGTATTGATTGCGCCTGAAACCATACCATCCGCATCTCCTTTAAACACCATCATTGTTGCGAAATAGGAACCATCCGACATCATGTCCCGCGCCATTTCCATGTTTACATTTTTTGTTTTCCGCAATTCATATAATGATTCGGCATAAGCAGGAAACAACGGCGAATTCAGCGGGTCGATGATGTTGATAAGACTCATATCCAGGTTGATATTCAATCGCAGCAAGGCTGTTTCAATTTCTTCTTTTTTTCCAAGGATTGTGAGGTCCACAACTTCCTGTTTTATCAATTTGGAAGCGGCGATCAATACGCGGTCATCACTACCTTCGGGCAAGACGATATGTTTTTTATGCAGTTTGGCTCTCTTGACCAGTTGATACTGGAACATCCGGGGTGTGATTCCTTCGGAACGGGAAGTCACAATCCTCCGGATAATTGATTCAGCATCAGTAAATTTTTCAAAGGTGCCGATCGCCAGTTCAATTTTTGGTTTATTGTCTGCATAAATTCTCGACATAACGGCACCGACCGTATTCACCGTTTCAAAGGTACCGGATTCGACCTGGACCATTGGGATCACCGTTTCCAACCCTTCCACTAATTTGATGATGGGCTCTTCAGGTTCCAAACCACCGGAGAGGATCATTCCTGCAACCTTTGGATAATTTTTTGAAATATTCGCCTGGAGCATTGCCACAATAATATCCGCACGATCCCCGGGGGTTACAATGAGGGTATTTTCCTTCAGGTGGGTAAGGCAATTTCTTAGCTGCATTGCCCCTACAATGAAATGATCCACCTGGTTCGAAAGCAGGTGGTGACCAAATAACAATTTTCCCTTAACGGCCTGCACTATTTCTTTCATAGTAGGATTACCCAGGTCCTTGTTAAAGGGGATCACGGCATTTAATACTTCCTTGGGGAGGCGACTGTTCAGGATTGCCTTCAGGTTATCAACATCCGCGGGATTAATTTTATTCGCGATCATTGCAAGCACCTGTACTTCCTTTTTATGTAAGGCCTGGTAGGTCGATAAAATCCCATTGGCCGTATCTTCCGCCGAATTATGGTCCCCACGGGTAATCAGTATCAATGGGATGCCAAGGTTTTTTGCTATGTCAATATTGGAATCCAATTCAAATGAAGCCGCATCGCCATTAAAGCCTGTTCCTTCCACCACTACAAAATCATGGCTTTCCTCCAGTTTTTTAAATTTGGCGATGATGCCATCGATTAAGTAGGAACTATTGCCTACGCTGCGATAATGTAAAAATTCATTGTAAGTAAAAGCGAAGGTGTCCGTGTAATTGATATTTAACCCGAATTGAGAAAGTATGGTTTCGATGTGGATGTCCCTGCTGGTTTCAGCAGGCTCATTCACTACGGGTTTGAAATAAGCGATATTCCTGATCTTTCCAACCAGCATATTCATAAGTCCCAAAGTAATTACGGACTTGCCGCTATTAGGTTCCGTTGAAACGATATAAATGGCCTTCGACATGTAGCAGGATTTTTATTAAATTAATTTGACAAAAATCGGTGAAATAAAATAAACCCGGTATGATGCAGGTCATCCTGAAGAAGAACAATAATGTACCTCAAACATTTTTAATAACTTTTTGGCTTTTAGATTAATAAGAAGACGGTTTCAAATATATAAGAAGAATCCTATCAACAGTTATGAATAATATCGGGTTTGCGGAATAGAGAAATGAATAGGTTATCCGGCAATTTTTGTAATACCAGTAAGGGCTTGTGAAAATACTGTATTGATTGCGGCAATTATAACTTGAAAAAATAAAGTGGAAGCGGTAAAGAATTGAAAAAATTCGTAACTATTCAGTATCCTAAAAATAGTCGTTTTTAAATCTTAAAAAATAATTTCGGTAGTTTATCCACATTTTGTTTCTTGATTTTAGAATTTCGGTTTTTTGCCCTCTTTTTTTGTGTATAACAAAATGATTTTGTTAGTTAAAACCCTTGCTGTTATTGGGTTTTATGTATTTTAAGATCGTCCTTTGTATTCTAAAAAAGATACTTGTTTGGACACTAAAATTCTTCTTGAAATACTTCTTGAAAAAACTCAAGCTCAGCAAAAGCTCATAGAAACACTTCTTGACAAAGACCAAACTCAGGAAAAGCTCATTGCAGCATTGATGTCCAGGATTACTGTTTTAGAAGAAGAACTTTCCATTTACAAAAATAAAAAGAACAGTAACAACTCTCATACACCACCATCAAAGGATGAAAACCGCTCGATGAAAAACCAAAGCCTTCGTGAAAAAACGGACAAAAATGTAGGTGGCCAACAAGGGCACGAAGGTAAAACGCTGGAGTGTTCCAGCATCATTGATCAAGTAGTTGAACACATTCCGAACTATTGCACCTGCTGCGGGGAAGATTTAGCCAATGTGCAGGAAACATTAATAGATACTCGCCAGGTAATAGATATTCCAGTCATTAAGCCCGTATGCGTAGAGCATCGCATCTTCCGTAAAGTCTGCAGTTGCGGCCATAGCATAGACAGTGATTTTCCAACTCAACTAACAGCTAAAGTTCAATATGGTGCTAATGTAGAGTCGTTGGTCGGTTACTTACATGCCAGGCAGTACGTGCCTTATCACAGAATGAAAGAATTTTTTACAGATGTTATGGGTTTGCCTGTAAGCGTGGGTGGCATCAATAATATTTTAAAGCGGCTTACCCAAAAAGCATTACGACATTATGAACAAATAAGAGAACGTTTGAATCAATCTACCTTCATAGGCACTGATGAAACGGGTGTAAAAGTAAATGGGCAAAAAAACTGGATGTGGACCTGGCAAAATAATGATCTTACCTTTATTGTCCACTCCGATAATCGCGGTTTTAAAACTATTGAAGATAATTTTAGGTACGGATTACCAAAGGCGGCTTTGCAACATGATAGATTGGCCTGCCATTTTAATTGCAAAGCCAGGCATCATCAGATTTGCATGGCTCATTTACTTCGTGATCTAAAGTATTTGTGTGAGCTTTATCCTCAATGCGCCTGGGTTACAGAGATGATGATATTGATTGTTGAAGCACTTCTGTTAAAAAAAGAACTTACTACCTGTCAATATTTTGGTGAAAGCAAAGAGCGCAACAGATTGATGATAAAATTGGATGAAGTGCTTCAACTTACACTTGATCAAAATCATGGTAAAGCTAAAACCCTCCAAAAGAGTTTACGTAAACATCAACAATACATTCTCTATTTCTTATTTGACCCAAAAGTGCCTCCAGATAATAATGGCGCTGAAAGAGCAATAAGAAATGTCAAGGTGAAACAAAAGATATCCGGTCAGTTTAAATCCGATCAGGGAGCAGATGGCTTCGCCATTTTGAGGTCAATTATTGATACCACTATTAAATCCGGACAAAATGTTTTGAATGCCTTATCCCTTATTGCTAAATTGGGGTACTGAATAGTTACAAAAATTCAATATTAGGATCACAAGAGCGATAGGGAAATGCAACAGGCAATTGCAAGATTATCAGTATCCTTAATACTGAATACAATATATGAAGGGAATTAGAACAGGCCTCTCTTCCAGCATGAAAACGGCATGTTTGGCAATGTTGGTGAGATGCTGTTATGCGGCGAGGTAGCTAAAAAATTAAATGGTCAACACATTTCCTTACACAGAAAATCATACCATTATCCCATTAAAAAAACCCTACCAGGCGATAGGGTTTCCAATATTTTTAAAAAGTATTAAGCAACTTTCAACATACTCATTTTACTGGTATTAAATTTACGCTGCGCATAGTCTAATGTGACTTCAAATATTTTTACTTTTTGAGAAGGCAATTCATACATGGCATCTGTTAAGATACTTTCGCAGATGCTGCGCAGGCCACGGGCACCCAATTTATATTCCAACGCCTTTTGCACCATAAAATCATATACTGCTTCGTCAAATTTCAATTCAATTCCTTCTATCTCAAACAACCGGGTAAACTGCTTTATCAAGGCATTTTTTGGTTCGGTTAAAATATTGCGCAGCGTAGGCGCATCGAGTGGGTTCAGGAAGGTAATAACGGGCAGCCGGCCCAGTAATTCCGGTATCAGGCCAAATTGCTTGAGATCGACCGCATTTACAAATTGCAATAAGTTTTTTTGCTGAAATTCCTGCAGTTCCTTATTTACACTAAACCCGATCGCATGTGTATTAACGCGGCGCGCTATGATCCGGTCTACCCCGTCAAAAGCCCGCCACAAATAAACAGGATATTGGACGTATTTACTTTTACCAGTTTTTGTTCGGGATGCTTTCTTCCGCCTTGTGGTGGCACCAATACTTCTGTACCTTCCAACAACTTCAATAAGCCCTGCTGCACCCCTTCACCGCTCACATCCCGGGTAATAGAAGGGTTATCACTTTTCCGTGCAACTTTGTCTATTTCATCAATAAAAACGATGCCTTTTTCCGCAGCCGAAACATCATAATTACAGGCTTGTAATAATCTGCTGAGCATACTTTCCACATCTTCCCCAACATACCCTGCTTCGGTAAAAACAGTTGCATCAACGATGGCAAAAGGTACATTCAGCATACGTGCGATGGACTTTGCCAGCAGGGTTTTCCCAGTTCCTGTTTCTCCTACCATAATGATGTTACTCTTTTCTATTTCTACATCATTCTCTACTTTTTGATTCAGTCGCTTGTAATGATTGTATACAGCAACAGCCAGAATTTTTTTGGCATCATCCTGCCCGATTACATATTCATCTAAAAATTTCTTTATTTCTACAGGTTTCTTTACGGAAAGTTTATGGGAGGCTCCGCCGTTCTGCTTTGCGTCAGGGTAGATCATCAATTCCTGGCCGATTATTTCCTGGGCATGCTCTACGCAATTTTCACAGATATGCCCTTCCTGTCCGGCGATCAATATCTTTACCTCGTCGCGGCTTCTGCCACAAAAAGAACAATGTAATGTTTGTTGTTTTGCCATGATAATCCATTTAATCGTAGGGGCATCCTTAAACCGGGGCTGCAAAGATAAGAAACCATTTAGACAACCTCCCCATGCAGACAATATAAAAAACAAAAAAGTTGCAGCATCCGGTTAAAATGAAGGTCATCCTCTTTCCCTGATCCCGGCCAGTTGTACATGCTTCCGCAATACCTGCTTCAGCTGCTGCTTCAAGATGGCACCCATGGTTTTACAGCCGCTAAACCTGGTGGTTTCAAAATGCTCATTCAATTCATTGCGTAGCATCTGTATCTTAAAATTTTCTGATATATCATCATTTACCATACTATTCAATAGTTCCATCAACCGCCTGCGGTAAGTTATTATTTTTACAGCCATTTGATCAAATCCCGCTTCCCTGGTTTGTTCTATTTCAAGTGCAGACAGGTGCTGCAAAACCAATTGTACATATGCTTCATTTTCTTTATAAAAACGTGGGAAATAAAATGATTTTCTTCCTTCATAACACTGCTGGTCAAAATCAATGGCCCGTATAAGGTAGGCGGGTTCCCGGCCGGGAGAAGGCACTACCACGAAGTTATAGCTTCGCATATCTCCCAAAAGCCGTACAAAACAATTTTCATTGAAATGAACAAAAGCCTTCGCGAGAGCCTGCATTTCCCAGGTTTCCAAGGGCTGGAGCTGCAGGAAAACATCTCCCGGTGTTCCGGCAATATGCGCCTCTACAAGCGTATGTTCATGATGCAAAAAATTTATGGGGTGTTCCGATAACAAATGTTCAAGCTCCAATCCATAGATACGGGAAGCGTCGGCTTGTTTGACATAAAAAAAATCCAGTTGCCCGTTATCTTTATTGATCACTGTTACCCGGAAAGGCATGCTGTTGCCATAATCGCAAAAATCAATGCACTCAATATCCAATTGCCCTGCGCCAGCGGGAAAAGCGTTCTTCTTCAGGGCAAGATAAGTTTTAATAAGTGCCACTTTGAGTATTGCCAGGGCCCGGGGTTCATAAACAGCATTTTCCCAAAGTGTCCACTTCCCTTTTTTATCCTTTAAAGACTTAGCGTAGCTATAGTTAACCAAATCCTGGTAAAGTATGGGCAATTCAACATCCCGATCGTAAGCTATTAAGTATTGCTTAAAGGCATCATTGACGGGAAACATATCCTTCTGCATCATAAGCCGGGGGGCTGATTCCCTGCTATATTTTGCCTGAATATTTTGATCTTGCCACATGATGTAAAGTTACCCCTGTTAAAATGATACCACATAAAAAAAGCCCCGGTTTACATGGGGGCTCTTGTAAAATATAAAAAGTCCATTATAATTTTTCCATGGTTCCGTCCACGATACCATAGGCAATAGATTCATTTGCATCCATCCAATAATCACGGTCAAAATCTTTCATTACCTTTTCAAAAGACTGCCCGCAGTTTTCAGCCAGTATCCTGGCGCCCATTTCTTTGGTTTTGCGGATCTGCTCTGCCATAATTTCGAGATCGGCACTGGTTCCCTGCCCGCCACCACTGGGTTGATGTATCATTACTTCTCCATGCGGGAAAATAAACCGCCTGCCTTTAGCACCCCCACTTAATAAAATGCTACCCATGCTTGCCGCCATGCCCATACAAACGGTACTCACCGGTGAACTAATCATTTGCATGGTATCGTAAACCACCATTCCGCTTGTAACCATCCCGCCCGGGCTGTTGATGTAAAAGGTAATTTCTTTGCCAGGGTCTATTGCTTCAAGGTATAATAAACGCGCGGTAATATCTTTCGAACTTTTATCATCAACCACCCCCCATAAAAATATTTTACGTTGCTCTATGAATTTTTTGTCAAACTGCCAGCCACTCAACATTTTTTCCATTGGGTTCTCAGGCGTCTCTTTTGGTGTGTCTTCTTCTGCGAAGCGTGTTAGGTTGTTGCTATAATAATACATGCTGTACTCTTTTAATTGTTGGTAAAATTTGGCTCGTGCATAGTGCAGGAAAATGCAAGTGAGGCTGATCGTTTGTTATAATGAATACAAAGGTCTTATCAACCCGAAGTTGCGTAAGGAACACAACCTGTGGCAAAGCCGGGCTTAATCTTTTTTAGCTTTACGGGGGTTAATGGTTAATACTTCGTCCACGATGCCGTATTCTTTGGCTTCAGTGGAAGTCATCCAGTAATCGCGGTTGCAATCAAGTGCTACTTTTTCAAACGGTTGGCCGGTATGCTGAACAATAACTTCATACAATTCTTTCTTGATCTTCTTTACCTCGTTGACGGTGATTTCTATATCGCTTGCCTGTCCGCCGGCGCCGGCGCTTGGCTGGTGTAGCATGATGCGGCTATGCTTCAGGGCAGTACGTTTTCCTTTGGATCCGGCGCACATGAGCACGGCTGCCATACTAGCGGCTATACCTGTACAAATGGTAGCAATATCAGGGGTAACGAACTGCATGGTATCGTACATCCCGAGGCCGGCATACACACTGCCGCCGGGGGAGTTAATGTACATCTGGATATCTTTTGTGCGGTCGGTACTTTCTAAAAATAAAAATTGCGCAGTGATAATATTTGCTACTTCGTCGGTAACAGGGTAGCCCATAAAAATAATGCGGTCCATCATCAAACGGCTGTAAACATCCATTACTGCAACGTTCATGGGCCTTTCTTCAATAATGTTAGGGGTAAGATTGGTGACATTATGTTTAATATAACCATCCAATGTATTACTGCTGATGCCCCGGTGCTTTACAGCATATTTTTCAAATTCTTTTCCAAAATTCATCTGATAAATTATTTAGGATAACAAATATAGTCGTTTGATGTTCCCAAATATTATGCTATAAAAAAAAGGCGACAAAAAGGCGGAAATGTGATATTTCAGGTAGAGGCAGCCGGTCTGCCGTTGTAAGGAGATTGGTGGATGTGACAAGAATGAGCCGTTTAAAAAAACTAGTTTGGGTAAGGTGCTTTTCCGCCAAGAATAATTAAGGATTGATGCCGCGGCTCAAAAATGAAAAGATCAAACCAAAGGGTAAAGCGCGGTAATTTATTCTTAGCTGAAGTTGAAGAGAGATTCTTAACGAAAGCAGGCTAGAAAAGTGGCGCGGCGCTGAGCTATTAAAATGACGTCGCAGGGCGCTATTAAAATTATTTGTTATGCCGCAGTCACCGACTGTTATTGCACTAAAAAACGCCGGAAAAATTGGTCCGGCGTTTTTATTCCTTAACTATTCGATCAGGTTAATGATTGTGGTGATGCTGCATGCCAACCAGTTCTTCGCTCGTAACCTCTTTTTCAACAGGTGTTGCCTGGCTTTCAACAAATTTAAACAGCTTATCTGTCAGCATGCGGCGATAAGTGGCATCCACTTGCTTTTCGTCCTTCATCATCTTGTCTACATAGCTATCCAGCCAGCTGGTATCATCTCCCATGGTCATATTCCCCAAATACCGCATCACTTCTGTCCTCATGGAGTATTTTAATTCTTCAGGTGTTACCTCCAGGCCGTTATCCTTTACAAGTTTATCACTGATCAGGGTCCATTTTAACTGGTTACTGAATGTAGGGAATTCCTGCTCTGCCTGTTCGGCGGTTTTTCTTTCTTCACTTCCGGCCTGTAACCAGCGCTTTAAAAATTCTGCGGGAAATTCAATATTGGTTTTCTCCAGCAGGTAATGGTATAATTGGTCGTGCAGCTGGTTGCGGCTTTGGCTATCCCAATATTGCCCGATTTCTTCTCTTAATTTATTCCTGAATTCTTCTTCGGTGGCCACGGCGGCCCCCGGAAATACCTCATCAAAAAAAGCTTCGTCCAGGTTTCTTTGTTCGAGTAACCCGATTTTTATGATGGATAATTGAAAGAACTTTTGCCTTGCTTGCTGGTCGTCTTTTTCAAAACCCAGGTCCTGCAATATCATTTCGAGTTTGTCCCCTTCAAAGCTATCAGCTAACCGGATCAACACGCGATCGTCTTTCGCCTTGTCTTGTAATTTTTCCTGTACTACCGGTGTAAAATATTTCAGGATAACTGAATTTTCTTTTTGGATACCGCCTTCAATTGCCGTCCCATCCTGGTCACATTCTGTAAAAAGGATATTTAAGACATTTTCCTTGTTGTCAATTTTGTCAGGCTCAGTCATGTTACCGCCTTTTATTAGCATACGGTCCACTTCCTCCTGTACCATTTCATCCGTTATTTTTACTTTATTAAAAGTTAGCGGGGCAGTATCTAAGGGCGCGATTTCAAATTCAGGCTTGAGTCCTATTTCAAATCCAAACTCATAATCTGCCGGGTTATTCAGATCAAGTTTACGGATATCGGCGTCCAGTGCCAGGGGCTGTGCAAAAATGTCCGGTTTTTCTGTATCCAGGTAAGAATACAATTGCTTCTCAACCGTTTTAAGCACTTCATCTGTGTAAATCGAGGGACCATACATTTTTTTTATCATCCCCGTAGGTACCATGCCCTTTCTGAAACCAGGCATATTTACAGTTTTGCTATATTCTTTTAATTTTTTCTCGAACGTAGGGAAATAATCTTCTTTGCTTACTTTAATGGTGATCTTATCATTTAACAAACCGATATTTTCTCTTGCTACTGTTGCCATAATGTGAAGTTGATATTTAGGCGTTGAAAGTTAAAAAGTTGATAGGTTGATGGGCCGTTAAGTAAGGAAGGTCAACGCATTAACCGATCATCTTATCGCCTACCGGGCTTATCAACTCTAAAAAGTCCGGATGATAGGGGTCGAACCTACATGGATTACTCCGCCAGATCCTAAGTCTGGTGCGTCTGCCAATTTCGCCACATCCGGTTTTGGGGTGCAAAAGTAAGGGATTTTAATAAAAGATGAAAATAATTGGACCCTATTTGCAAAGGCAATGGTTGCTCAAAAAAAATAAACGGGCCGGAGTTACATTTAACAAATAAATCCTGGATTGCATGCCCGCAACCAGTTGCCTTTATGCCTTTACATGAAATATTTCGTAAATTCGTAGCATTCATGGAAGCAACAATACCGACATCAACATATAACCTTAATGAAGCCGAGGAAAAGAAAGAGATACTACGGCATTACCGCGGTTTATTAAAAGAACTTAAGCCTAAAATAAAACCCGGTGACAAAGAATTACTGCGTACTGCTTTTGAAATGGCGGTAGACGCGCATAAGACCATGCGCCGCAAAAGCGGGGAACCATACATCCTTCACCCATTGGCGGTAGCCAAGATATCTGTTGAAGAAATCGGGTTAGGGGTACGCAGCACTATCTGCGCCTTACTTCATGACACCGTGGAAGATACCGATATTACCCTCGAAGATGTGCAACGCGAATTTGGCACAGAGATCGCGAAAATTGTGGACGGGCTTACAAAGATCAGCTCCGTAATAGATACCAACACCAGCCAGCAGGCAGAAAATTTTAAAAAGATTTTATTAACGCTTACGGATGATCCAAGAGTGATCCTGATAAAGTTAGCTGACCGCCTGCATAATATGCGAACCCTTGACAGCATGAAGCGGGAGAAACAATTAAAGATCAGCAGTGAAACCGTTTATGTTTATGCGCCGCTCGCGCACCGGATGGGTCTTTACGCGATCAAAACCGAGATGGAAGATCTTTCCATGAAATACCTGGAACCTGATACCTACAGGTATATCGCTCAAAAATTAAGGGAGACCAAAAGAGAGCGGACGCGTTATATCAATGATTTTATCAGGCCATTGAAAGATAAACTGGACAAAGCAGATTTCACTTTTGAAATTCATGGCAGGCCTAAGAGTATACATTCCATCTGGAACAAGATGAAGAAAAAAGGTGTAAGCTTCGAAGAAGTATACGACCTGTTTGCCATACGCATCATTGTAGATGCCGCTTACGAGAAAGAGAAAGGAGATTGCTGGAAAGTGTACAGCATCATTACGGATGAATATAACCCTTCACCCGAAAGGCTGAGGGACTGGCTCAGCAACCCAAAAAGTAATGGGTACGAAGCACTGCATACCACCGTGATGGGCCCGCAGGGTAAGTGGGTGGAAGTACAGATCCGTACGAAGCGAATGAATGAAATTGCAGAAAAAGGGCTTGCCGCGCACTGGAAATATAAAGAAGGCACCACCGATGAAAGCCGCTTTGATAAATGGTTTCACCAGATAAGAGAAGCGCTGGGCAGCCAGGACAGCAATTCGATCGATTTTTTACAGGATTTCAAAACCTCCTTTTTGGCGGAAGAGATCTACGTATACACGCCCAAAGGAGATGTAAGAATGCTTCCGATCGGGGCGAGTGCGCTTGACTTTGCTTTTGGCGTTCATACTGCGGTTGGCAGCAAATGCATTGGCGCCAAGGTAAACCACAAACTGGTTCCAATCGGACATAAGCTCCGTAGCGGCGACCAGGTGGAAATTATCACCAGCGCCAAACAAAAGCCAAGCCAGGAGTGGCTTAACCTGGTAGTAACCAGCAAAGCAAAACAGAAAATAAAAGATACGCTTAAAGAAGAAAAAAGAAAGGTTGCTGAAGACGGAAAGGTAATCCTGCAAAAAAAGCTGGATGCGATCGGGGGAATGATGACACAGCATAACCTGGAAGAACTTGCCTCCTTTTACAAAGTAAATTCTTCACTAGACCTTTTGTATGAGATCGCTATTAAAAAAATT
>JBBJMD010000129.1:0-11664 GCA_037719925.1 Ferruginibacter sp. | reverse complement strand
AAACCACCTGAAGCAATGATTCTGTCAAAAGCCGAACGATTTACAACGAGGTCTTTAATAACCGGAAAAGTTTTTGCCCTCCATGGTTCTACAACAATTGTATCACCATTTTTGATTGAACGCATATAAGGCTGACAGGTGGCATTTCCCTTAACAGGCCCATAAGGCCGACCATTGATGTACATAGAGCAACTTCCGCATATACCCTCACGGCATATCGGACTAATATAGCGGGCATCTTCTTTGGCACCATCGCATTGGTTTCATCCTTTTCACGATAATATAGTTTACTTAATTCCGTGTAAGCGGCGCTGCGGTATGCTACACCCAGGACAGCAATATCAAACCCGTCTTTTGCATCGGTTATATTACCCAGGTGCATGTGCGCCAGTCCATAATAATAATTAGCGGCAGGGTTGTAAGTATCCACAGATAAAACGGTTGCTGCAGTGCCGGCCGCCATTTGATATTGATGTTTCCGGATTTGCAGTGAGGCCATATCAGCTAAAGCAGGTACATAAAAAGGGTCTTTTTGCAGGCAGGCAGATAGTTTTTCTTCAGCAGTTATATAGTTGCGGAAACTGATATTATTTTTCCCCTGCAGGTATAATCCATATACTGAATTGTGATCAAATTTGGCTGGTATTTCCAATGGGCGCCTGAGATCTCCGTCTGCGGGCGCCGAATTCCAGGCCAGTTTATCGGTACCAATAGTCAGCTTTAAGTTATTGTTGTCGATATTAATATGCAGAGAATCGGTAAATACTACCATTGGGCTAACAGAAATATCCCTGGTATAAATCAATTTACCCTTATTAAAGATCTCCAGTTTTTCGTTCAGTGCCTGGAGCGGGGAGAAAAATATTTTCAGCCAGCCGTTCTCATTCTTTACATTGACTGCACCATAATTATTTGCTTTTACAAAGCCCCTGGTTTGCTTTACCGGGAACCAGTATTCTGTCCAGGTTTCGGCCTGGTAAGGTGAAAAGCCAGGTGTTTGAATGGAGTGTAGATACTATTTTCAGCCGATTGGTTAAAGAGCCTCCCGCTTTGCACTTCTACATACTGGCCATCTTTATCCGATAATAAATTTTCCCAGATCATGCCCTGTTGTGACAAACCCCAAATCCAGATTTTTTTCCAGGCCTTATCATCGTGCGTTGAATACCTGCCCATTCCAAAATCATCATCGTGCCATCGTGCCAGTAACCTCCAAAGAAATCATTGTATGTACCAAATACATGGTGACTTGTAACCACCGAAATCATTGTTATTATAAATTGAAATATCCTTACTGTTCTTTTTATTAACGGACCAGGCGCTGTATTCGCCTTCATGCCCCAGGTACCTGTTGCGGGGATATATAAATTGTAAATTACCTGCTGCTTTAAGACCCGTATTCATCCAGGTATAATAGGGCTGCTCCAGTGAAGTTGCATTAAACCAGAAAGAACTGGTGGTAAAATAAGCCTTGTCTTTTGGCAAATTAATATCCAGCCTCCAGGAAGTACGCGTGAGCTGGTCTAATACACTAATAACGCAGCTCACGCTACCATCGGCTTTTTTCAGCGTTGTGTAATCAACAGGTGTGGCGCAGTTAGGCGTATGGCCAACAATCCCATAATTTGCTTCAATCCCCCCGCTGGTCCAGGGGCCTCTCATGGCCACATCCCTGAATTTCACCACCTGGTTATTATAAATAAAATCCCTGCCCGTGAATTTTCCGTTGCCGACCATATTTTACCCCCTACCTCCGGCAGGATCACCAATTTAATAAAATCATTTTCAAGATCTACCACCTTCCACTCTTTTTCTATGGGTTTATCCGTAAAGACATCACAACGGGAATAAAGATAAATTTTTGTGTCGGGCCGGGGGATTGGATCGGGATCAGAAAACGGATAGGTTGTAAAAACCTTGTTGTATTCTTTAATTACAGGGGCGTTATTTTGTACGCGGGGCAGCAGGTTTGTTGCAACAAAAAAAAGTAATATCAGGAAAGGTTTTATAAGTAATATTTTCTACTTTTTGGCGAAAATGTTTTTTGTAGTTGATCTTTCCCAAACACTATCATTTACGCAATTATATCCATCACCTGGCCATTATAGCCGGTACAATAAATTTTTGATTTATTGTCCTTATTGATCTTTAGCTTCAGCTTTTTTGCGGCCTGAACAGCATGTAATCGTATATTTTTTTTTGATTATTGCCTGACCAAGATTTATGAGTTTTGTATACTGCTCCTGTTATTAGAAAGGAAATAAACTTTTTCGGAAGGCATAAAAAATCTTGCAAAAAGAATCTCTTCAATCAAACAGGTCAAAAAAATCATAGTGTAGAAAGCCAGCTAATAATTTTTTTGTTCATCGCCAGTTCGTAAACATACATCCAATCACTATTATTAGTACCATTGGCTAAATGATGGTGATGGTTCTGATCGGGAATATAATCGGCCGGATTAGCAAGCAACCTTGTTTTTGAAAATACGGTTTCGTAATTTTTTCGGATCTCACTAAAATCATTTACCTGTTTTTTTATTTCTTCTTTTACTGCCTGCTGGCTGGTTTCTGATGCTGCCCTGTCAAACTTGTCCAACAGCAATAGTAGCCTGGAAGAATAAATTTGCAGTTCATTTACCTGGTTCATAATTTCCAGTGAATATTGATTTCTACGTGCAAGCCCCATCGATTGTTTTATCCTGTCCTTTGTTTTTGCATACCTCAATACTTCTGTATTCGCTTGCCCGATCCGTGATTTATAAGCATTGCTCCAGACATTCTTTTTTGAAGGGTCTGGTAAATCTGCCAGATCGAATGTTGCAGGATAGTTTTCCCTTGTACCTTTTTTGACCAGGGCTTTTTCCCAAAAGGGCAGAGCTTCTTCAAGTTGATCCTCAAAATTAAAAGAGGGGCCATTTAAGGCTGGTGCATAAAAACGGTGCCGGAACATCGATTGCAGGTCAGCCACTTTCACCTCAGCATAATGCCAGGTGAAAAAGGCAAAATTATAAAAGCCCCGCCAGTACATTTCAAAATGAGGAGAACAATCATCCCATGCTGTGCACAATATTCCATCCAGTTTTTTTTCCGCGGTTATCCGGCTAAAATCCTTTATTGATTGAAAATTGGACTGTTGCCTGGGTAGCAGCGGCCACATGGTTTGCGCGGCGGTGGCAGCCATTACCTTAAAACTGTGCGACTTATACCAATCAAGCGCCATCAGGTTGCCTGGTATATCCGGCGAATCATAGTTCCAGCGCATAAAAACACATTGGGTTGGAAATAAGGATATGTTTTCTTCCAGCTTGTGTTTGTTTTCTGCCCAGGTCTTTTTTACCTCGTCCGCTTTTACCTGTGGATCCCAGGTAGTTTGGTACAGATTGGAGAGTTTAAAGACCATATCATCCCAAAAGATAGGAATGCGGTTATGTTGAACAGCGAATTCGGAGACTTTATTCAACCATCTCATTTGCAGCTGCATGGGCGAAAGGCCGGATTTTTTCGATAATTCGGACATCCCCAGGTTGCCCACTTCATCACCGCCTACATGCAGGTATTTTCCATAAGGTGTAGCCGCGATCGCATCTTTATACAACGAAAATTGTAGTTCATATGTTTGAGGGTTCATAGGATCAAAGGACCAGTCAGACGACAAGGTATCGCGGAGTTCTTTGTATTTCTCATGCTTTAAAATAAATGAAGCATGGCCCAGCCCTTGAATGAGCGGACTTACTTCAATGTTACGGTCTTTGGCATACCTGCTGATCGCTGCAAATTCTTCAACGGAAATGGCATTGCCTGCGGCCACCAACGGCGCTGCCTTGTACCGCAACTTGTCTTCAAACTCGATGATTACCGCGTTTATTTTTACAGCGGCCAGGCGGTCCATCATATCGTAATAATATCCACTAACGTCAAGATGATGCTTGAGATCCAAATGTATCGCCCTGTAATCGATATCCGGGTAATCGGTGATCCTGAAAGCAGGAATAGCGACCTGCTGATCATGGGCATCTTCCAGCAATTGTAATAGTGTTTGGCACCCATAGAAAAGCCCTGCCTGGTCCCGGGCCTCAATCGTTACCCGGTTATTGCCACCTTCCAGAATATAGCCTTCCCTCGAAGCAGGGCCTGTGTTAGTATGGGAAATACTTAACACGATCACACCCGGACCTTCCTGAGAAGAAAGCGGCAGCGATTGTAACACACCCTGTACAACCGGCTTAAGTGCCTTGCCTTTTAGGTAAAAAGACCTCAATGAATGACCGGAAATTCCTTTTCCTTTTATGAATTCGATTTTCTGAGGAGCCGGGATCAATTTAAAATGTTTCTCAAAACCTGTTAAGTTAGGTCCCGGTAACATTGCTTTTTGCTGTTGCGAAAAAGCAGTTGACTTTAAAAAAAGAAATCCAATCGCTATTAAAAAAAAAGTAAGTTTTTTTGCCTTTTTCATCGGAAGATCATTTGTTAGTAAAATAAGTGATGCCTTTACTTCGCCGGAATGGTAAGACCACTCTGATTAAATATTTTTTTACCAGGGATACACGAATGTCCAATAATTATTCTATTAAAAATCCTGCTCCATTTTAATATTTTCACGAATGAGCAATGACGCAGATGAGCTATCCAGGTAACAGGTGCAATCTTCATGTAACTGTAATATGCTGCCAGGATATAGATTACTTACCGGCTGTTCGAGGCAGTCTTTTACAGCTTTGGCTTTCCTGAGATCGGGTACGGAACAGATGATGTGTTTAGATTTCATTACCTGTTTGACCGACATGGTGATGGCCCGTTGGGGCACGTCCGCGATAGAAGGAAACCAGCCTTCCCCCAATTGTTGTTTACGGCAATTTTCATCCAGATCCACAATTATAAAAGGCGCTTCCGTTTCAAAATCCGCCGGCGGATCATTAAATCCAAGGTGGCCATTTTCGCCAAATCCAACCAATGCCACATCCACCGGGTTTTTTAAGATCAGGTTACCAAGCCGCTCACATTCAGTCACCGGGTCGGTTTCCCCATTCACGAGGTACACTTCTTTCAGTGGTGCTACCATCGCCAGAAACCTATCCTTCAGGTATTTTCTAAAACTTGCCGGGGACGATTCCGGGAGGCCAATATATTCATCCAGGTGAAACATCACCACCTTGCTATAATCAATATCTTCTTTTATCAACTGGCTTAATGTTTCAAACTGGCTGGTGCCTGTGGCAAGAATGATATTTGCCTGGCCCTTGTTTTCAATGGCTGCCCTGATCATTTGTGCGGCTAACCTGCCGGCAGACTTGCCTAATTCACCAGGGTTTGCTTTTTGAATTACTTTCATATTAACATGGGTTGTTTAATTAGTCTATGCAGGCTTGATTATCCTTTCACCTTTCAATTGTAAATTTACAGCATTGGCCTCCTAAAATTAGTTCCATCCCTTCTTGATTAAGCCGAAACGCTGTAGCAATGTCAAATGCTATGTTTGCTACTCCAAGGATGATCGGCGCCTGTTTTACAAATGACACCACCTCGATCCGGCTATCTAACTCACCGGTATTTATATCCCATTGCTACCAGTTTTTCGCTGGCTTCCCATACTTCTTCCGGTATATCCATCGCTGATAGGAACCCTTTGGCGGGATATATTTTGAGCCGCAGCAAATCACCGGTCATGTTGGTGATCACCCGCTCCTGGCTGATATTATTTTCCGCACACCGAGCTAAATAGGACTGATATGAATCCGGCAAAGCGCTTACTAAAAAATCAAAACCGGTAAACTGGATCAAAGCCGTTGCATAGGTGCGACGAACCATATAGGGTTTTTGTACAAGGATAAATTTTTTAAAATCCAATTTTCTTTCCGTTAGCAGTTTCTTCGTAAAAATAAAATTCTCACCTGTGTTGGTAGCTTCAATTTCCAGTATAATGGCTTCAGGTGGTACACCATGTTGGAGGGCAATGTCGAAGAATGCCGCTGCTTCTGTTTTAGGCTCTTTATTCCTTAGCTCACCCGCCCCACGGATAACTCCTCCTGAAAATATAATGTAAGGGGCATACCCGCGAAGGTAAAGTTGCGCCGCATAGTCGGCTACGCTCGGGTCGTGGCTTCCCAGTACAAAAATGCAATCCGCCTTCTTTAAGGGTTGCTTTAAAAAATGGAAGTCAAAAAGTAATTGCGCATAATGATCAACATCCGTATCACGCATTTTGTAGTGTTTTTATAAACATACTCAATTGTTTGTATTATTGATTAATTTCTGCAACCCGGCAAAATATTTTACTGGATTTCCGGAATACCAGTCAAAGTATAATCCATCACCGGCCGTTACAAGTTAACCGTAAAAGAACCACTCAAAATATTGTGCTACTTTATCAATTGATGGTGTATGAATGCACCCAGTTTTTCATACCCTGCAGCGTTTGGATGAAGCCCGTCGGTAAAAAGTGTTTCATCTATTTTTTTGCCTGGTTGTAAAAACAGGTCGCCCGCGTCTGCAAATTTGATGGTTGACCCGTCCGGAATTTTAGCGATCAACTTATTTAATTGTACAATCCGTTCTTCCGTATTCCTTCGGGGAAGAATACCCATAATTAATAGCTGTGAGGCGGGCTGTTTGGATTGAATCGCTTTAACAAGGAATTGAAGGCCGGCTACTATTTCTTCATTCGTATTTTGGCCGATATTATTGGTACAATCATGAGGACAATATGTTTAGGAGAGATACTGTCCAGCTCTCCATGGTAAATGCGCCATAAGACATTCTCAATCCGGTCCCACCCAAAACCCATATTTACCGGGTTCATTTTTTCAAAATATTTTTTCCAGGAGGTTTCACCCCTGGCGATGGGTGCAGCCGGCTGCCCTGCCCAATAATGGGTGATGGAATTTCCTATCAGCACTAATTCGGGTGCATGTGCTTTATTAAAACTCATTACTTCATTATGCCTTGTTTCCCAGTCGTAGATATTGGCATCCCGCCGCTGGGTAACCGGAAGGGTAGTACCGGCCATGGTAACTGGTTCATGCAAGATTGCCTTTATTTTTTTTTCATACGCATCAGCATACCGCATCATTCCAATATCGTTTGGATGTACACCGTCTACCATCGATTCAATATCCTGGCCAATCTCATTCTTTGAGAGGAGATAAATATTACTTATGCCGGCAGCCGATAAGGAATCAAAAACTTCCTTTAAGGCAATGTTCACCTCCTGGTATTCTTTTTTACTGACCGCATTAATTGCTTCGTCGGTATAACCGTCATGTTCGGTTAACAGGATCGGCACTGCCGGTTTTGATTTTCGCAATTGAATGACCGATGTAGTGATCCTGTTTTTTAATTCGGTAAGGGACACAATGCCACCAACGAGGTTGGGGAGGCAATCCAGTACATATAGTTTAGCATCCATCCCGGTTAGCAGGCCGATCACTTCCTTTTCCAACCGGCCGTTTCCTGAAAATCCAAGATTAATGACCGGCCTGTCTAATTTCTGGTTAAATATTTGTCCATGCCAAACCGGCCTGGGGCATCACCGCTATGATTGTACCACAATCTATCCTTTCGTGCTGGTATGGTTTTAAATAAACTTAGCTTAGGTACCGTTATTTCCATCCATTTTACTGAATTATATAAGGGGAGGTACAAAATATACTCCCGGTTATTGACATGCCGGTCTGTTACCGTAAGATTGTTAAAACGGTAAATGATGGTGTCGCCAAACGAATATCTTCCTGCTGACCAGGCCCTTTCACCGTCAATGGTTTTGGCATAAAGGTCGATACCGCTTACACCGGTTGCAGGCATATGCGGGAATTGTAATGTCCCTGAAACGATGTATTTGACTACGATCTCCGATGCGTTAGTTTGAAAGCGCAATTGCAATCCTGCACTGTTTTTAGACAAATTCCACACCTCTTTCCTTACAATATGTTCTGCTGCTGCCGGCAGGCGGTCATAATAGTCCTTTACTTCAAAAGGCCAGTATTGGCCTTCTAGGACTTTTAATGTATCTGTCGCCGGGTTCCAGGATTTATACTGCCGGGGATTTTGTGCTAGACAGCATTCGACAGTAATTAAACAAATGATGATCAACAATATTTTTACTTTCATACATCTTTTGGCAGGAATTGAAAATATTCCTTTTTTGAAAAGTTTAAAAATACCTCTTACAATCATATTCCATAATATTGCAAAGCCAAGAGCATCTCCCGTAAGAATTCCAAAACAAATTACATGAAAAATAGATTGTTCCTGCTGATCATTTTGATTTTGATCTTAAGTGCTCCATTTGCTCAAACAACTTCGATCCTTGGTTTCAGCCGTGTAGGTGCTGATGCGCAATTGATAACGGAAAAAAAATTTGATGCCGCTCTTAGTGCGGCTAATGTGGACAATTATATCAAAGTCATGTCTGCAGTTCCCCACCATGTCGGATCTCCCGGTGATAAAGCCAATGCCGAATACCTATTGGGTAAGTTTAAAAGCTGGGGGTATGATGCTGCCATAGAAAATTTTTATGTATTATTTCCTACTCCTAAAACAAGGGTGCTGGAAATGACCGGCGCCCAAAATTTTAAGGCCGGTTTAAAAGAACATGAATTAAAGGAAGATGCCACTTCCGGACAGGCATCTTTACAGTTACCGGTGTATAATTGCTATAGTCCGGATGGAGATGTAACAAGTGAATTGGTTTTTGTAAACTATGGGGTGCCTGCAGATTACGAGCAGTTGGAAAGGATGGGGGTCGATGTAAAAGGAAAGATCGTGATTGCCAAATACGGCCAAAGCTGGAGAGGCATCAAACCCAAGGTGGCACAGGAACATGGAGCTATCGGCTGTATTATTTACAGTGATCCAAAGGAAGATGGATATTTCCAGGGCGATGTTTATCCAAAGGGACCTTTCCGGCCTGGGTTCGGAGCGCAACGAGGATCTGTGGAGGACATGCCGGTTTATCCCGGTGACCCGCTTACACCTGGCGTAGGGGCAACGAAGGATGCCAAAAGACTGGACCGGAAAGACGCGGCAAATCTACTGAAGATACCAGTGCTGCCGGTCAGTTATGCAGATGCCCTGCCATTACTTGAATCGCTGGAAGGGGCGGTGGTGCCGGTTGCATGGAGGGGCGCTTTACCAATCACGTATCATGTTGGCCCGGGTAAGAATAAGGTACATTTAAAACTAGAATTCGACTGGCAGATAAAGGAACTGTATAATGTTATCGCCAAATTAAAGGGTGCGGAATTCCCGGATGAATGGGTGATACGCGGCAATCACCATGATGCCTGGGTAAATGGCGCCGCTGACCCGGTAAGCGGCCAGGCGGCGATGATGGAGGAAGCACGGTCAATCGGGGAAATGGCAAAGGCAGGATGGAGACCGAAGCGGACCATTGTCTTTTGCGCCTGGGATGGAGAAGAACCGGGGCTCCTGGGATCCACCGAATGGGTAGAATTTCATGAAAAGGAGTTGCAGCAAAAAGCAGTTATTTATATCAATAGCGATGATAATGGGAGAGGTTTCCTGGATGCTGCCGGCTCACAGGCTCTTGAACCCGCATTCACGGAGATCATTAAAGAGATAAATGACCCGGAAAAGAATGTGAGTATTTATGAAAGAAAGCGTTCAGCCGGTATTATTGCTGCACCTTCTGCCAAAGCAAAGAAAGAACTGATGGCCATAAATTTTCTTGCCCTGGACGCGCTTGGCTCGGGTTCCGATTTTTCGCCCTTTGCGCAGCACATTGGCATTCCCTGCATGAACCTTTCTTTTTCCGGCGAAAATGATGGCGGCGAATACCATTCCGTGTACGATTCATACGATATGTATAAAAGATTTAAGGACCCTACTTTTGAATACGGCGTAGTGTTGGCAAAAACTGCAGGTCATACTACCCTCCGTTTTGCCAATGCAGAAACGCTTCCCTTTGATTTCCGCAATTTGCAAAGAACGATCGGCAAATATGTTACGGAAGTGATGAGCCTTGCTGATGATATGAGGGAAAATACCCTGGTGGAGAACCAGCTGATAAAAGAAAAATTTTACACGATAGCCGATAAGGTGACAGCGCCTTTGGCCCCGCCGGTCGCCAAAGATGAGGTACCTTATCTGAACTTTGGAACTTTACAAACTGCCCTGGCCGCTATGGACAAAAGCACCCGTGAATTATATGATGCCATCGCCAATAATACAATACCAGTAGACAGGAAAAAGGAATTGAACATCAAATTATACAGGGCAGAACAAGTATTGCTCACCAGGGACGGGCTGCCACGACGTAGCTGGTACCGCCATGCCATTTATGCCCCGGGATATTATACTGGCTATGGTGTAAAAACATTACCGGGTATCAGGGAAGCAATTGAACAGCGCAATTGGAAAGAAGCACAGGAACAGATCGGGATCGCAGCAGTAACGATTAGTAGTTTTGCGGCTTATCTCGACGCTGCTGCCGGGTTAAAATAATAGGCATGTATTTTAAATGCCGGAATATTTGCTCAGAAATAGAATTTCACACTTCTTCCCACCTCTTCACTCAATGCGTTAACCCATAAATTACACAAACGTTTGTCCGATGGTTAATGAATTGAATTTGTTATGTTTGATATAATTATCTTTCAATCAATTGCAACATGCTTAGCTACATCGAAAAGGAGTATGGCTTTCCTGAAAATGAATGCACGCTTAAGCCCTTTGGAAATGGCCTCATTAGCCATACCTGGCTAATGGAATGCAGGGGTGGGCAGTACATTCTGCAAAGAGTAAATGATACCATTTTTACCTCTCCGATGATGATCGCAGAAAATATTCATCACCTGGATGTATTTTTGAAGGACCATTTTCCCTCCTATTTTTTTGTACACCCTGTTGCCAGTTTACAAAATGAAGAAATGGTGGTATTACCCGGAATCGGCTATTTCAGGATGTTCCGCTTTGTAAACAATTCCCTCACTTTTGATATCGTGGAGAACGTTGGCATCGCCTATGAAGCAGCACGGCAATTTGGAAAATTCACCCGTTTGCTTTCACAATTCGATGCGGAAAAATTAAATATTACCTTACCTGATTTCCATAATCTCGACCTGCGTTACAGGCAATTCGAAGTGGCGCTTCAGGAAGGTAATAAGAAACGCATCAGTGAGTGTGAATCAGCGATCGCATACATCCACCAACAAAAAAATATTGTCGGCATTTTTAATACAATAAGGAAGAATGTGAATTTTAAAAAAAGGGTAACGCACCACGATACCAAGATCAGCAATGTATTATTTGACAGGCAAGGCAAAGGAATTTGTGTGATCGACCTGGATACAGTAATGCCGGGATATTTTATAAGTGATGCAGGCGATATGCTACGTACCTACCTGTCACCCGTAAGTGAAGAAGAAAAAGATTTTACAAAGATCAGGGTAAGGGAAGAATATTTCCAGGCCATACTGGATGGGTATTTCAGTGAGATGAAGGACGAACTGACCGAGGAAGAAAAACATTATTTTGTATATGCGGGGAAATTTATGATCTACATGCAGGCACTCCGTTTTTTAACGGACCATATCAATAACGACATTTATTATGGTGCAAAATACGATGGCCATAATTTGGTCCGGGGCAATAACCAGCTGGAATTACTCCGGCAATTGTCAGCAAAAGAAGAATTACTGCAGGCTAAAGT
>JBBJMD010000023.1:0-32905 GCA_037719925.1 Ferruginibacter sp. | reverse complement strand
ATGAATTGCTTAAATACTTTACAGAGTTCTGGCCCAGTGACGATACCGAACCTGTTGAGCGGATTTTCATGCAGTGGAACTATTCCTATTTTTTTCCTTCAATAACTACAGATTGCCATGTTACGGATTGGGGCAAACAGCCCATTAAATTGAGGACGGATGTGGCGAGTATGGGAAAATTAGGCTTTGATATCGTAGCAGGCCATCTGAGTGAAAATGACATGAGCTTTTGCCAGGATGCCATAAAAAATTATAATAGGTTTAAACATGTTGTCTGGCATGGTGAACAATACCGCCTGGCAAGCCCGTATGAAAATCCCGTTGCCGCATTTGCTTATGTAAATGAAAATAAAGACACGGCCATAATGTTCACTTACCTGCACAGCACTCGTGTAATGAATAGTGCCACGGAGAGGCCCATTAAACTAAGCGGGCTCGATCCGGCCAAAAATTACCTGGTGAAAGAACTAAATGTTTACCCAGGTACAAAATCTACCATTGATGAAAATAAAACTTACACCGGCAGTTTCTTAATGAATGTAGGTATCAACCCTGATGTGAATTCCCGGCGCGCTAGTGTGGTACTTCAAATAACTGCCCGCTGACCCGCCGGTTTCAAAGAATTGTTCATCAGGGAAGGCCCGACTGCTAACCGAAGGCTCTCCGGATCCCTTATTGGATTGCATTGCAGTGTCGCTTCCTTTGCACGCTACCGTTCGCTGCCCTGGCTGGCGTCCCCAACAAGCGGCGATATTTTGAAAGGTACCGGCAGAGAGGCTTGACTTCTAATCCATTTTCTTTATATTACATTTAACTAAATTAACACCTGCTTACAGTGTACAACTCACTTTTTCTTATCACATTTACAACAGCAATTCTTCAACAGTCCAGCCGCCCTGGTTGTACTGAACAAAATAATTCAAATTCATTTATGGGCCCCGATCGTTTTACTTTTTCTCAAAAGTTCAGTTCATACTTTTCCGGGATCGTGCTTTGCATGGTCCTAATGGTTGCGTTATTTTCATGCAGCAAAAAAGAAGAATGGATTGAGGTTGACCCGGCATTCAGCCAGTATATTGATGCTTATACAACCGGTGTTGTTTCCAAAACAACCAGTATCAGTATTCAGTTATCAGCCAATGCAAATACAACCCATACCGTAGGTGAAGAGATAAAGGAAAAGCTTTTTGATTTTTCACCTGCTATTCCGGGAAAGGCCTATTGGTTAAATGCCCGCACAATTGAATTTAAACCCGATAATTGGCTGGCCCCAGATAAAGTTTACGAGGTAAATTTTAAACTGGGAAAAGTGACCAGCGTCCCTGAAAAATACAACAACCTTCAATTTAATATGAAAACCGTTAAACCTTCTTTCAAAGTAAGGCAGGAAGGTTTACGAAGCGCTGCCTCAAAAAATAAAATGACCTTAAGCGGTGAACTGGAAACCGCCGATATTGAAAAAGGTGCTGATATTGAAAAATTATTAACAGCGGCACTTAATAACCAGGCAGTTAAAATAAACTGGCAACATAACGATGCAGCTAAATCGCACCTGTTTAAAATAGACAATATCGAAAGGGTAAACACTTCAAAAAACCTTCGCCTGAACTGGAACGGGCACCCGATGAATATGGAGGTGAAAGGCGAACACAGTATTGCCGTTCCTGCCGCAGGGGATTTCAAGGTAATGAACGTAGTTGCCATGAATGATGCGCAGCAATATGCTTCTGTGCAATTTAGTGACCCCATTGCAATAGGCCAGGACCTCACGGGTTTGATCACCATGAGCAACCAGCAGGATATATCATATGCCATCAGTGGCAGTGAGGTAAAAATTTTTACAAATGGAAAATTAGATGGTAACTACACGGTAAATATTAATGCAGGAATAAAAAATGAGGGGGGCGGCATACTTGACAAAGGGTTTACGGGTAATATTAATTTTGAGAACAAATTACCAGCAGTAAAAATTCAAGGCAAAGGCAATATCTTACCCAATTCCGGCCGGTTGGTATTGCCCTTTGAAGCCATTAATTTAAATGCAGTAGACATCAGCATAATTAAGATCCTGGAAAACAATGTGCCGCAGTTCCTGCAGGAAAATAATATCAGTGGCAATGAAGAATTGAGAAGGGTTGCAAAACCCATTGTGCAAAAGACCCTGCGGCTGGATGATGATAAAACGCTCGACCTTCATAAACGGCAACGCTTTTCCCTGGATATTGATAAGTTTTTGAAAACAGAGCAGGGCGCCATATACCGCGTAACCATCGGCTTCAGGCCGCAGTACTCCCTGTACCAGTCTGCGGATACAACAGGCAAGAGTGATAGGGAAGAACAAAACAATGATGAACGTGAGTCCTATGCTTCAGATGGTATTGATGAGGATTATAGCTTCTGGGACCGCTATGATTCATATTACCCTTACGGTTATAACTGGGAGCAACGGGAAGACCCCAACAGTGGTTCCTATTACAACAAGGACAGGTGGGCCAGCAGGAACATATTTGCAAGCAATATTGGGCTTACAGCCAAGAGGGGCAATGATAATACCTTACTGGTAGCCGTTAGTAATATTCTTACAACAGAACCCATGGGCAGTGTCGACCTTGAAGTATTGGATTACCAGCAAACCATCGTTAGTTCGGCCAAAAGCGGAAGCGATGGTTTCGTAAACATTGACCTGAAACGGAAACCCTATTTACTGGTCGCGAAAAAAGGCAAGGAGCGGGGTTATTTAAAATTAGATGATGGGAGTTCACTCGCCCTCAGCCGGTTTGATGTAAGCGGCGAAGAAGTAAAAAATGGAATCAAGGGATTCATCTTCGGTGAACGGGGTGTATGGCGCCCCGGAGATACGATGTACCTCAATTGTATCATAGAAGATAAAGAAAAAAAATTGCCCCCGGAACACCCGGTTGAATTCAGCTTATTTACACCTCAGGGCCAGTTGTATAAACACGCTGTACAAAGTAACGCGGGTGATGGATTTTATATTTTTAAAACAAATACAGACGCGGCCGCACCAACGGGTAACTGGCTCGCCAAAATAAAAGTCGGCGGAGCTAATTTTGAAAAGCGCATAAAGGTGGAAACGGTGATGCCTAACCGGTTAAAGATAAATGTTGATTTTGGAAAAGATGCAATGCTGGGTATTGGAAGCACTGCTACAGGTAATATCAATGCTAAATGGCTTTTCGGGGCAGTTGGTAAAAATCTGAAAGCAACTATCGATGCCTCCCTGGATCCAAAGAAAACAACCTTTCCAAAATTTGCGGGCTATGATTTCGACAATCCTACTGCAAGTTATGCCACCCAAAGCAAAACAATTTTTAACGGAACATTGGACGCCGCAGGTAATGCTATTCTGGATCCGAATTTTGAAATTGACGAAACGGCGCCGGGTATGCTCAATGCCAATATGGTGATCAAAGTTTTTGAGCCCGGTGGGTCGTTCAGCATCGACAACATGTCTATCCCCTACAGCCCGTATGCAAGCTATGTAGGAGTAAAACTTCCGGATGGAGAAAAGCCCTTCGATTTTTTGTTGTCAGGCAAAACGCATTCCCTGCAAATTGTGAATGTGGATAAAACCGGTAATTTAATTACTGGCAACGCGGACGTTGAAGTGCAGTTCTACCGTATTCAATGGAGATGGTGGTGGGATGATAATGGCGATAACCTCAGCAACTTTACACAAAATGAATACAATAAATTATTGAAAAAAGAGAGCATTCACTTAACTAACGGCAGGGCACAGTGGAAGTTTGGGACATCGGGTGATGAATGGGGGCGTTACCTTATTCTTGTAAAGGATCTAAAGAGCGGTCATACTACCGGGTCCGCCTTGTACATCGATGAGCCGGGCTGGCAAAGCAGGGATGGTAATGATGACCAGACTGCGGCGGCAATGTTATCCTTCAGCAGCAATAAGGAAAAATATAACGTAGGGGAAGAAGTAATACTGAGCATACCGGCAAGCAAAGGCGGACGGGTATTGGTAAGTATAGAAAGCGGAACGAGGGTGATCAAATCGTTTTGGCAGGAAACAAGCCAGGGGCAAACTATAGTAAAGTTCAAAACTGAAGCATCCATGGCCCCTAATATATATGCAACAGTGAGCCTTTTGCAACCACACGCACAAACCATTAATGACCTCCCCATCAGGATGTACGGTTCCATCCCTATTTTTGTAGAAGATAAACAAACGATACTCAAACCCATTATCAGTATGCCTGATGCCATCCGGCCGGAGCAGTCCGTATCTGTTTCTGTTAGCGAACAGCAGGGCAAAGAAATGACGTACTGCTTGGCAGTTGTAGATGAAGGGTTACTGGACCTTACAAGATTTAAAACACCCGATCCTCACCAGGCCTTTTACGCAAGAGAAGCATTGGGTGTTAAAAGCTTTGATATGTTTGATTATGTAATCGGGGCTTGGGGCGGCGACCTAGAGCGTATCCTCACTATTGGCGGCGACGGAGATGCAGGGCCGGTAAAACAAAAGACGGCTAACCGTTTCAAACCCGTGGTAAAATACCTGGGCCCGTTTCATTTGAACAGCGGGCAAAGGCAGACGCAAACATTTACCTTGCCGTCCTATATTGGTTCAGTAAGGGTAATGGTTGTAGCGGCACATGAAGGGAAGTATGGGTTTACAGAAAAAGCGGTGGCAGTTAAAAAGCCATTGATGTTACTGGCAACAATGCCACGGGTGTTGGGTCCGGGTGAAACAATCAAATTGCCTGTGACAGTATTTGCCATGGAAACGAATATAAAAAATGTTAAAGTAAGCCTTCAATCCAATCCGTATATACAGGTGATCGGCAATAGTGCTCAGACGGTTAGCTTTTCCGCGCCAGGCGAGCAAATGGCCTACTTTGATGTAATGGTAAAAGCCGGTACGGGTGTTGGCAAAGTAAAATTACTGGCTGCATCCGGAAGCGAAACAGCAGGGTACGAGGTTGAACTTGATATTCGCAACCCCAATCCCCCGGTTACGAGCGTGAGTGAAATAACGCTGGCGCCAGGACAGCAATGGAAAACAATCGCAAACCCCATCGGTGCTGCAACTACCAGTACTGCCGTAGTGGAAATTTCCAGTATGCCTTCTATGAACCTGCAGAAACGCCTAAATTACCTCATTCAATACCCACATGGTTGTATTGAACAAATTACGTCGTCCGTATTCCCGCAGCTGGTATTGAATCAATTGACAGACCTCGATGAATATAAAAAAGCACAGGTCGAAAAAAATATAAAAGCAGGAATTTCTAAATTGCAAAACTTCCAGCTTCCGGAAGGGGGCTTTAGTTATTGGCCGGGTAATAATGAAAGCGATGAATGGGGTACCAATTATGCCGGTCATTTTTTGCTCGAAGCGCAAAGCAATGGTTACCTCGTAAGTGATCAAATGTTACAACAGTGGAAAAATTTTCAGCGCGGCAAAGCAAATGGCTGGTCTCCCTCCACCACTAATTTTTATGGCGGCGATCTGTCGCAGGCCTACCGGTTATTTACGCTGGCATTATCGAAAGTGCCGGAACTCGGCGCCATGAACCGCTTGAAGGAATTTAAATATTTATCTCCTGAAGCTAAATGGAGGCTGGCCGCAGCATATAAATTAACCGGGCAGGATAATGCTGCCCTCGATTTAATTAGTGGGTTGCCCACTTCTTTTGAAAACCGTCCTTCTCCGGGAATTAGTTTTGGTTCGGATCTGAGGGACAAGTCAATGGTGTTGGAAACGCTAACGTTAATGGGCAAACGATCGAAGGCGGCTGAACTTTTGCCTGCTATCGCGGCAAAATTATCCCAGGATAACTGGTATAGCACGCAGACTACCGCCTATGCATTGATCGCCATTGCCAGGTATTGCGGCAAAAATCCATCAGGCGCCAAAATAATTGCTACAAGTAATATTGATGGAAGGTTCGCGGATATTAATTCCGCTTCATATATCCGTCAATTGCCCGTTCTGTTTAAAAACGGCAGTAACAATATCTTAATTACCAATAAAGGAACCAATACCCTGTATGTGCGTTTAATTACCCAGGGACAACCGCTGAGCGGCGATAGTTTGAAAGTAAATAATAACCCTGCCGTACTAAGTATGAACGTTAGCTATATCTCAAAAGATGGGCAGCAGGTTGATGTCAACCAGCTTGCACAGGGATCGGATTTTATTGCCAAAGTCGTTATCAGGAATCCGGGTAAACGCGGGTATTATTCACAGATGGCATTAACACAAATATTCCCAAGTGGATGGGAAATATTAAATGCACGCATGTTGGGTGGAGAAGGTTCATTTAAATCTTCCTACGCAACTTACCAGGATGTGCGCGATGACAGGGTATATACTTATATTAATATCCGTGAGAATGAATCGCTTACTTATTATGTGCAGTTAAATGCCTCTTATCTCGGCCGCTATTTTTTACCAGGTACATTCTGCCAGGCGATGTACGATAATAGTATAACAGCCGGGGTAAACGGAAAGTGGATAGAAGTGGTGCAGCCTGGATTGTAAGCCAGCTGCTTGCTCTAGCTGTACCCGCCTCTTAGGCAGGACCAAGTCTGCTGAATTATCATTAAATGTGAAAGCATTGTTCTTTACATGAGAGTAGGGGATGGGGAGGATCGATTCTCGAGCAACCAGCACTATGGTACACACCAATAAGACTGCGGGGTAAATAAATTAATCTGTATAGTGCCAATGGCTAATTATCAAAACGTATTGCGAAAAACCGGAGTTGCAGGCTGGTTCCTTGTAAGACGGCGATGGAGCATTTTCATACTGCTTATACTAATAACCTTTTTTTGGTTATCGTTACCTCCTGAATTATTTAATAACCCAACCAGTTATGTAATTGAAGATAAGGACGGTAACCTGTTAAACGCATCCATTGCAAAGGATGGGCAATGGCGGTTTCCGCCTGGTAAAAATGTTCCGCGTAAATTCAGGGATTGTATCGTAACGTTTGAGGATAAACGCTTTTTTTATCATCCGGGTGTAGATCCGGTTGCCATTGTAAGAGCCATCGTTAAGAATATAAAAAATAAAGGTGTGGTACAGGGCGGAAGCACCATCAACATGCAGGTGATCCGGCTTTCTAAAAAGGATAATCAGCGAACCCTATGGAATAAACTAAAGAAAGTATTTTGGCTGTAAGGTTGCAATGTACTTACCGTAAAACAGAAGTTTTAGGTTTGTATGCCGCCAACGCTCCATTCGGAGGAAACGTAGTCGGGCTGGAAGCTGCCGCATGGCGATACTATGGCCGGGGACCGGCAAAATTAAGCTGGGGCGAAATGGCGGCGCTGGCAGTATTACCAAATGCACCTGCATTGGTTCACCCGGGTAAAAACAGGGCCATACTGCTTAAAAAAAGAAATGCCTTGTTGGATCAGTTAGTGGTTGCTGGTAAAATTGATTCCAATACCTGCGCATTGGCAAAGTTCGAACTGTTACCAGGTAAGCCTTTGCCCTTGCCACAAAACGCCCCGCATTTGCTCCAGCGGTTTAAAAAATCTAACCAGGTCGTTATGGCTGCAACAAGTATCGTAACGACCCTGGACATAAATCTTCAGAAGCGTGTAGCTACAATTGTTCAGCAACACCAGGCTGTTTTAAAAGGCAACGGGATCAACAATGCCTGTGCGCTTGTGCTGGATGTTGAAACAGGCAATGTACTCACCTACGTAGGAAATATATATGATCCGGTAAATAAGGATATGGAAAGTGATGTGGATGTGATACAGGCCCCCCGAAGCCCCGGTAGCGCATTGAAACCGATCCTGTACGCCGCCATGTTAAGTGATGGACTTATCTTACCAAATTCAATCATACCGGATATTCCAACACAGATCGGAAGCTATGCACCAAAAAATTTTGACCTTGGTTATGACGGGGCAGTTCCTGCAGGCAAAGCACTGTCAAGGAGCCTGAACATACCGGCGGTGAAATTATTGCAGCAGTACAAATACCAGCGCTTCTATGAAACATTGCAGCAGTGCGGTATCACCACGCTTAACCGCCCTGCAGATCATTACGGGTTGAGCCTGATCCTTGGGGGATGTGAAATAAACATGTGGGATCTTGCCGGGGTTTATGCCTCCATGGCACGCAGCTTGAATCACCAGTCAAAGAACCATGGTAAAATCGATCCGAAGGATTATCATCCGCCCAATTATGTAAGTAAAGTAAATAGCGTGGTGGGCTTCCCGTTAGCAAAGGGCAACCAGGCTGCTTCAAGCCTTTCGTTAGACCCTACTTCCACATGGTTCGCCTTCCTGGCAATGAAGGAAGTAATGCGGCCCGGTGAAGAAGGGTTGTGGCAACAATTCTCCTCTTCCCAAACGATCGCCTGGAAAACCGGTACCAGCTTTGGTTTCAGGGATGGCTGGGCGATCGGTGTCACGCCTGCATACGTGGTTGCGGTATGGGTAGGTAATACAGACGGGGAAGGCAGGCCGGGATTGATTGGCGTTCATACCGCGGCGCCGATCCTGTTTGACATTTTCCGGTTATTGCCCGCTGTTCCTTTTTTTGAAAAACCTACTTTGAACTATACACTGCTTCCCGTATGCCGGCAAAGCGGTTACCGTGCTAATTTTGATTGCCCGGAGACAGATACTTTATTTATGCCCGCAAATAGTGAGAAAGCTCCCTTATGTGCCTTTCACAAAATGATCAACCTGGATGCTACCGGAAATTTCAGGGTTACGGAACAGTGTGAAAGCCCATCAGCAATGCAGCATAAAAGCTGGTTTGTTTTATCGCCCGCGATGGAATTTTATTACCGCCAGCGTAATGCGGATTACAAGGTATTGCCCCCATTTAAAAATGGTTGTGGCTTCCAGGAAACGGGAAGGCCAATTGAACTGATCTATCCGCAGGAAGGAGCTAAAATTTATGTGCCGCTGGAAATAAGTGGTGCAAAAGGCAGCACGATTTTTACAGCCGCCCACCGAAGAACCGGGGCAAAGATCTTTTGGAGCCTGGATGATAACTTTGTAGGCACAACACAGAACTTTCACCAGGTAGCGTTGAATCCTTCGGTTGGCGCGCACATTATCACCTTGGTGGATGAAAGCGGAACGAGTATTTCAAGGCAATTTGAAATATTGGAAAAGGGAAAAAATTAGTATGATATATGATGCACAGGCGCAGTATTTTTTTATTGCACGATTGGGAGAGCGGGAATTCCACCAGAATAGGAGCTACCTGCCAATCGCTTTCGGGCATCTGCTTCTAAATAAACATCCTGGTTCTTTGATTGTTCCGGAACATTTATTTCAGCTTCGGCTAGAATTCTTATAATTTTATTTTATTTTAACTGACAGCATCGACCGTAATTGTATCCTACTTCAACTGAACCGGTTAAATATAGATCTTGTAATTTTAATAATATTTTACACTTTTAAATTATCCACGATTAAAGCTATCTCATTTTTATTGGTATTGATTTCGGCAACCTGCAGTTTTGCCCAGGAAAAAAAATTATATGATCCAACAGCACATGCAGCAGCAGACATCATAACGGCTGTTAAAAAGGCAGCCATGGAAAATAAGTTTGTTTTGATACAGGCCGGGGGCAACTGGTGCGGATGGTGCAGGGAATTTGCCCGGTTTTGTAAAGAAGATCCAAAAATAAATAAAGTTATCAGCGAGTCTTTTGTTTTGTATCATTTGAGCTACAGCAAAGAAAATGAAAATAATATCGTCTTTGCAACGTATGGATATCCTCAACGCTTTGGCTTCCCGGTATTAATTATTTTAAATGGGAAAGGTGAACGCATTCATACCCAAAGCAGCGAATACCTGGAGGATGGAAAGAAAAGTTATGATGAAAAAAAACTCTTAAATTTTCTTGAACAATGGAGCCCAAAAGCACTGTCGCCCAAAACCTATGACCAATAACAGCCTGCTATTAATCATCTACAGGCAAATATTTTTATATGAATCCCGGTAACGAAAAATTTATTCGACTCGTTCAGCATCCTGTAAAATTCAGGATGTTTTTGTTTTTGAAATTGCCCAGTGCGTTTTTCAGTGGCGTGCGGGTAAAGCACATTGATGAACGCATGGTTATCGTAACGGTACCGTATAAATGGTTTTCACAAAACCCCTTCAGATCGACTTACTTTGCATGCCTGGCAATGGCTGCGGAAATGAGTACGGGTTTACCTGGTATGCTCTTTACTTACAATAGTGTACCCTCAATTTCAATGCTGGTGTTGGGCATAGAAGGTGTTTATCATAAAAAAGCAACCGGGCTTACCACTTTTACCTGCCAGGACGGGGATGCGATCAATGATACGATCAGGGGCGCGGTCAGCAGTGGTGAAGGAAGGTCCATCAGGGCAAGGTCCGTGGGCCGAAATGAAGCGGGTGAATTAGTAGTTGAGTTTTTTATCACGTGGTCCTTCAAATCAAAAAAGCCATGAACGACAAACTTATTTTAGACAATCCTTTTAATTACCTTCATCACTCAAAATTATAACAATGACAATTGCCTTTCATGGTGCCGCCAGGACGGTTACCGGTTCAAAACACCTGCTCACTTTAAAGAATGGAAAAAATTATTTGCTCGACTGCGGTATGTTCCAGGGCATGGGTAAAGATACCGATGCGATGAACAGGGATTGGGGTTTTGATCCGGCCGCGGTGGATCAGCTGATCTTGTCACATGCCCATATCGATCATAGCGGGCTGATACCAAAATTAGTGAAGGACGGATTTAACGGTAAAATATTTTGTACCCCTGCTACCAAAGAACTAACCAGTGTATTACTCGAGGATTCAGCCGGCATCCAGGAAAATGAGGTGAAGTATGAAAATAAGAAAAGGGCGCAGGAAGGTTTACCCTACCTTGAACCCTTGTATACTACGGCTGATGCACAAGCGGCACTCGACCGCTTTGTAATGGTTGAATATGGCAGCTGGTTTATCCTTGATGAAAATATCGACGTTATGTATACCGATGCCGGCCATATCATTGGCAGCGCGGCCGTACACCTAAGAATTAAAGAAAATGATATCACCAGGCAGCTAACCTTTAGCGGTGATATAGGCCGTTACAATGATTCGATTTTAAAAGCTCCGGAAGTATTTTCGCAGGCGGACTACATACTTCTCGAATCTACCTATGGTAATAGTTTACATGATATTCACACGACTACACCCGACCAGTTGTTGAAGTGGATTGAAAAGGCTTGCCTGCAAAAAAAAGGTAAACTGATCATGCCTTTTAGTGTGGGGCGAACACAGGAAATTTTGTATGCGCTTAACCATTTGGAAATGGAAAAAAGGCTCCCGCCAATTGAATATTTTGTGGATAGTCCGTTAAGCGTTAGAGCCACACAAATAGTAAAAAGCTATCCGCGGTATTTTAATGATACGATCCAAAAAGTACTTGAGTCAGACAACGATCCCTTTTCATTCAGGGGAATGAAATTTATAAAAACGGTAGAGGAGTCAAAATTACTGAATTTCCGGAACGGACCTTTTGTAATTATTTCCGCTAGCGGTATGGCAGATGCCGGGCGCGTAAAACATCACATCAGCAATAATATAGAAAACAGCCGTAATACTATTTTGCTCACGGGCTATTGTGAGCCACGGTCATTAGAGGGAAGTTGCTGGACGGGCGAAAGGAAGTAAATATATACGGCGCCATGCATGAAGTGAATGCAGAAATTGGTTCCATACGAAGCATGAGTGCACATGGTGATTACGAAGACCTTCAACGGTTCTTACAATGCCAGGATATTAAAAAATTAAACGGTTATTTTTAGTTCATGGAGAATACGACGTTCAGCAGGCTTTTAAAATGCGCCTGGCCAGTAAAGGTTTCGACAACATAGATATACCCGGGCTTCATGAAACCGTGACCTTGGCATAAAAAAGCCTTTCATGGCTGAAAGGCTTGTAAACTGTAGCACGTACGGATTCGAACCCGTGATTCCTCCGTGAAAGGGAGGCGTCTTAACCCCTTGACCAACGCGCCATAATTTTCGGACGGCAAAGATAGTATTGCATACTTAATTCACAAAATAATTACGGAATTTAATTTACTGCCTGCTATAAACTCATCCGCCGTAATGCAGGAATGATTTATTATTAACCGGGAGGTGATAGCACATCTGCCTGCAGTTACTTACATTAATGGTGAATTGGCCGCATTGAATAGCTGGAATTAAGTGCCCTAATTGATAGTTGGCGAATTAAAGCGTTTTTTTTTAATTAACAAACCACTATTGTTATGTACTATATTGTAAACTGTGAATAGATGGAATCAGTGTGGTATATGATAATTCAATTTTCAAAAGGTCGCTATATATAACAAAACGCTCATAGATTAGCCGGCTTACTGCAATTTCAATCCGGAGGCCCACAGCAATTTTTTATTTGATTTTATCGCCGGTTCCGGTTTGCAGGTGATGTCAAAAAATAGCAGGTAAAATTCAAAATTGCTGGCAGGTATTTTTTTATGTTGATCAATATAATATAATCCCCAACCTGCGAGCGGAAAGTATGACCATTAATTATCAGGATCTCCATCGTGCAACAGGTCCGGTCTTTTTTCTTTGGTTCTTTGTATGCTTTGTTCCATTCTCCACTGTTCAATTTTAGCATGATTACCACTCATTAAAATTTCAGGCACTTTCCAATCCCGGAATATCTCGGGCCTTGTGTAAGTGGGTGGGGCCAGCAAATTATCCTGGAAAGAATCTGTTAATGCAGATGTTTCATCATTCAATACTCCCGGTATCAACCTCCCGATGGCATCAACTAATACTGCAGCTGCTAATTCACCCCCGCTTAAGACATAATCACCTATTGAGATCTCCCTGGTAATAAAATGATCCCTTACCCGTTGATCGATCCCTTTGTAATGTCCGCAGATAAGCAAGAGATTATCTTTCAACGAAAAATTATTAGCCATTTTTTGATTGAAAGTTTCCCCATCCGGCGTTAGGAAGATTACCTCATCATAGACGGTGCTTTTTTGCAGGGTCTCTATTGCATTTACCAGCGGTTCTATCATCATTACCATTCCGGCACCACCACCAAACTGGTAATCATCTACCTGTGCCCGCGCATAGGTTGTATGGTGCCGGAGGTTAATGAGGTTTACTTCAAGCAAACCTGTGTCCCTCGCCCTCTTCATGATGGAATGATCAAAAGGGCTTTGAAGGAGAGCAGGAACAACAGATATGATATCAATTTTCATTGCTAACGGGGAAAAATCTTATTAGATGGTATATTTTAAACAAATGTACCTGATATAATTTTCCTGTTAACCAACCCGGGCATTGCCTGGAGTTTACGGGATCGAAATATTACAAACAGGCGTTTCGGGGGCGTGCTCAGTCGCTCATAAAACCATCCAGGTCCCGCTTATCCTTTTTTGTTGGGCGCCCTACTTTACTCATGCGCTTACCCGTATGAAAGGCCGCGGCCTGGAATTGGATGCGGTCCAATTCCTCCGGCGGTGTAATATCAGCATAGTATTTTATCGCTTCACTGTATTGCACCCGGTGATCCAATAACCCTTCAACTTTTATGACCCAGCGTTTGACTTCTGTTTTAACTTCGTATTCATCCCCTACATTAACCGCTTTGGCAGCCTTTACATTGTCGCCATGTAACTTTACCTTGCCCTTTTCACAGGCATCTGCAGCCTGGCTCCTTGTTTTAAAAAGCCGGATGGCCCATAGGTATTTATCAATGCGGAGTTTTTCTGTTTGCATGCAGCAAAATTAAAAGCTTTTCTTTTTACAGGATCAGGCACGGGAGATTTACTTAAGTAATTAATTGCGGGATCCCAAAGTTACACTGGTTGCCTACTGAGTGCAATGATATTATCAAAAGAAAGGATATCGTAAAAACATGAAATTCCCTTGACAGGAATCCCGAAGGCCAACCGTCAATGACGTTTCAAAAGTTGCAAAATTCTAGAAACAATCAAACGAAAATATGCACTACCCCTAAGATAAAAGACGTAAGGTGTCACAGTGCCAGGCCCCCTCTCGTTTTAGCAGTGCGTGGGTGAAGTAGTAAAAGTATTAAGTATTCACTTGTGTAAGGGCAATAATGGTTTTAATATAAACCCAAAAAAAACAGGTAATTTTTCGGTTACCTGTTTTTTGTTGATCATTATCCGGTATTAAAAAATATACCTTAAACCAAACTGCATTTGCCAGCGTGAAGGAAGATCAGGGCTTGCAACAAAGGTTTCTCTCAGTGAAGGATCAAACTGGTAATTCCCTCCGCCCAGGTATGAAATTGGCTGGAAATAACCCGACGCACTTGCATATTTTCTCACGCCCCATTCACTGCTCACGAGGTTCCCAATATTGATAAAATCCAGGCTTACCTGTAATGTATTTACTTTTTTATTGATGGTAAAATTAAAATCCTGCAGGATCCGCATATCCAACTGGCTGAACCAGGGCGTTTCACCAGCATATTTTTCGGTGTACACGCCACGCCTGCTTTTTAAATAGGTATCCTGTTCGATAAAATTTTTAAAAGCAGTTCGTTGCGCTGCTTCATTCTGCACCGCACCATTAACATCAGTCAGCGGAATAAAAGTCATTTTATCTATTTCGCTGTTTTTCGGAACATACATGAGATCATTTGAAGCGGTACCATCATTGTTGATATCACCACCATATACATACGCAAAACGATTGCCGCTTGTCCAGTTGCCAAACAAAGAAACCGTAGTTGCATACCTGCCTTTGCTATACGTAAATTTCTTGATCCCGGCCAATACAAAACGGTGGGAATTGCCATACAAGGAACGGCTGTTTATTGCCTCATTGGAGTTATTAAGGATCGGGTTGCGGTCAAATGCATCGCTGCTTATTTCGGCTGAAATAGAACTGGCATCGGTAGCTACCAGGTAGTTGTAAGAGGCCGTTAAAAAAAGGTTATTTGAAAAACTTTTTTGCGCTGAAAGGCTGGTGTTAAACTGGTAACCCGCTTTAGTGTTCGTGAAAATATATGCGTTGGCAGTGCCTTTATCATTAGCCGTATAAACAGCGCGGGTATCACCGATGCCACTGTTTAAAGATCCGGTGGGTGTACCCAGTGCATAGTTGCGCACCATCATGGCATTTACATCTTTTGAGAAGGCGACATCAACAGTAAATACAGTATTTGCCCCGGCCTTTATATCTGTGCCGATATTCGTGCGCCAAATCTGGGGCCATTTAAAATTACTAGCGGTTGCACAATAAAAGAATGAATATGGATTGCCAATATGGTTTCCTACCCACACAAATGGAAAGCGGCCGGTGAATAACCCGGAACCCCCTCTTAATTGCATGGTTTTATCTCCTGTAACATCCCAGTTAAATCCTACGCGGGGCGAAAATAAGGGTTTAGACGAAGGAAGTTTTGTATTGTCAAGTTGTTTTCCAACTCCATTACTAACCGGTTGTCCATGTTCATCGAATAGGGTGAGATTATCGTTATTGGGCAAAGTAGGAGAATGAGTAGTTCCATCGGGCTGAATGAATTTTGAACTGTTATAAAGCGGGATATCCATCCGCAGGCCATAGGTTAAGCGAAAGTTATCGCTGGCCTTCCATTCATCCTGCAAATACAATGAATATTGGGCAACCGTTATATCGTACCAGGTCCATTTATTGGTTTTGCCCGCGGCTGTAGCAGCGGTAACATCAACATCTAAAGGATATGCGCCAAATACATACGCGCCTCCGGCGGCAACGCTGTCTTTAAAAACCTGTATATCCGCATCGCTGAACAAAGTAGCTCCATAGCCAGTCAGGTTAAAAGAATTGGAAAACTTGAAAGATTCATAGGACGTCCCGATAGTAAGGGTATGTCCTGGCAAAATAATGTTGAAGTTTTCAGTTAATTGCAGGGCATCCTGGTTCAGCCTGTTATTGATAGAAAATGGCTCATGCCCTGCGGCGATATACATGGTGCCATATTTTGTGATATTAAGTACCGGGAAGGCGGTAGAAAAGGGAGTGCGCTTATCGCGGAATGAAGTATAAACAGCCCTTAATTTATTAGCAAACTTACTTCCGAAGTTTGATTTTAATTCGGCCCCGAAAGACTGTAATTTATTTTCTATTTCGTAGCCTGAATTTTTGAATTGCATGGTTGTATAGTCGGGGCCGCGGCGACGAATGGCATTTGGATGTGCAGGCTTTTCCTTCGTGGCCTGCAGGCCGTTATATGTAACTGAAAGCGTATGATTATCGTTAATGACCCAATCTATTTTACCTAACCATTTATAATTTTTTTGTTTGAGGTTATAACCCTGGTAGGGCCCGGTTTCATAATTAAACCGTGATTTTAAAATAGAACTTACAGCGATCAGGTCTGATTCCAGTACCCTTGATGTATTGGTATTGCCTGCATTGGAATTGGTTCTTGCAACATAACTGCTTGCGGCATCTTCCCTTTGTTCCGTTTCGAAATTTACAAAGTAAAAAAGTTTACTCTTTTTTATAGCGCCGCCTAAAGAAATCCCTGCTTGCAACTGGGTAAGGTCTGGTACCTCGATTTTATTGCCATCTACTTTTTTTCCCGTGAAGCCCTGGTTCCGGTAAAAACCATAAACAGTGCCTGAAAAAGTATTGGTACCGGATTTTGTTACCGTATTGATACCTGCCCCTGTAAACCCTGCCTGCGTTACATCATAAGGTGCTACGTTCACCTGTATCTGGTCTATGGCATCCAGGGAAATGGGCTGGGCACTTGTTTGTCCACCCGGGGTGGGTGCATCCAGTCCGAATGGGTTATTAAAAACAGCGCCATCCAGTGAATAATTATTATACTGCCCATTCCTGCCTGCGAAGGAAGTTCCATTATAGGTTGCCGATGCGGAAGGGGTCAACCTGGTAAAATCATCAGCAGACCGGGAAATAGTAGGCAATTGGCGCAACTGGCGCGAAGTGATATTGGTAGAGGCGCCGGTACGCTGGTTGTCGAAAATTGCTGACCTGCCTGTTACCACTACAGCTTCAAGATTAACAGATGACGCCTCCATTTTAAAATCCAGTGAAGTATTCTGGCCCAATTCAAGTTGGATATCACTCTCAGATTTTTCCTGGAAGCCTGTATGCGTTACCGTTACCTTGTAAGGCCCGCCCACACGTAAATTGGGAACTAAAAAACTACCATTGGATTGCGTGGTTGTTGATTTATTAATACCCGCTTCCGGAAAAGAAATCTGTACTGTTGCGGCTGATAAAGCCTTTCCATCAGCACCAGTGACCGTACCACTGATTGTAGAGGTAGTTACCTGTGCGTGGATTTGTAAGGAAGTTATGCCGGCCATTAAAATAAGGATAGCCTGAATTAGTTTGGGTTGTCTCATATTGTTAGTTTGAATAAAATTATAAACAAAACAATAATCTTCTGTATTAATTTCTTTAATTGTTAAGAAATTGTGGGTTGTTTATCGTCAAGGGGATCAAAATATAGGTATAGAGGAAATGTTAATATTGACTTATTAAGCTTTATATATTCCCCGGTAAAGCTGCAAGTGAAACCTGGAGCATTTTACATTTACAATTATATATGTTTGAATGAAGACGTAATATTTACGGAACACAGGTTGAGAGTTGTGATCGTATGCCGGTAAGCTATTCCTGCGTTAAAAAACTATTGACTTAACTGGGTGAAATACTGGTGAAAATAAGGGATGGTCTCGATCCCTTTTGAATTTTCTACATTGAATTTTTCATTCGGGCTGTACAGGTTATCGCTGTCAGGCCAAATCCCATGAATACGATTTTATTGATTCTTTTTCAAACAAAGCGCAGATAGGGATGCTGCCACCGCCGCGTACGGGTATAGCCGCTTTTCCAAAAGTTGTTTCGATCACCTTTGCAGCAGCATGGTATGCTATGCTGTCGATCGGTGTCATGTAAGGTTCGCCACCATGATGATCAAATACATCAACACACCCATAGGTGCGTCTTTTTAAAATATTCGATTAGCAGGGCAGTAATTTTCGGAGGACTGGTTGGGGACAAGGCGGGCGGAAATTTCGCCATCGCCTTAATCGCAATACTGTTTTGGCTCCTTCACCCTGGTAACCTCCCAGATACCATTCAGTTCTAAAGTAGGCCGGATGCCTGTTCGCTCATTGGTTGTAAACCCTTGCTCACCCCACAGATCTTTTATTCCCAGGTCATCTTTATATTCCTTTTCATTAAAAGGCGCTGCCGCCATTAAAATTCTTTCCTCATCGGTCGCCGCTACCACATCATCATAAAACCCAGGGATGGTTATATGGTTATTTTCATCATGGCAGGAGGCGATCATTTTCGCAAGCATTGTGATAGGGTTCGCAACTGCTCCGCCATACACGCCACTATGTAAATCCCGGGAAGGCCCTGTCACCGTTATTTCAATATAGCTGAGTCCGCGTACCCCAATATCAATGCTCGGTGTATCCAAACTGATCATTGCCGTATCGCTGATTAACACTACATCCGCTTTTAGTAATTCTTTTTGCGCCGCAACAAATTTCCCCAGGTTGGGTGAGCCCACTTCTTCCTCGCCTTCAATACAAAATTTAATATTATTGGAAAGCGTATTGGTTTGTATCATGGTTTCCAACGCCTTTATATGCATATAGACCTGGCCTTTATCATCGCAACTACCGCGGCCAAAGATCTTACCGTCAATGATTACAGGATCAAAAGGTCCGCTTTTCCAAAGTTCGAGGGGCTCTACCGGCTGCACATCATAATGACCATACACTAATACCGTTGGTTTGGTGGGGTCAATTATTTTTTCTGCAAATACTATGGGATGTCCATCAGTAGTAAAGATCTCTGCTTTATCCACGCCCGCTTCCAACAACCGTTGTTTTACACTATTGGCGCAATTCACCATATCAGGCTTGTTCTCTGTTTTTGCACTAATGCTGGGGATACGCAACAATTCCAGCAATTCGGCTAAAAAACGGTCTTTGTTTTGTTCCTGGTAATCTTTCCAAACTTGCATCTGATAATTAGTTTAATGTAAAATATACAAATAAGATTACGAATTTAGGGTTTTTTTCCCCTGCATTTTTTTTGAATTACTTAACGTAAGTTTTGCAAAAGGAGAGGAATTTTTTTGGTGAAGTCATAAATAGCTTGCTATCTTTGCTCCAGATTGTTAGCCAATTTATCAGCCTTTGTTCAGTTGTATTTTATCAATACTTCTGGTCAAAGGCTGAGACAATTTAGGCAACCTTGGAAACAAGTTTACTTCTTTTCTTAACCGGTCTACCTTCAAATTTGAAGTATCCTTCCGGCTCCAATATTCCATCTTTTATCTTGGGGAAATAAATCAATGAGGCCAGGGTGTATGGCGGTAACGGTGGTATCATCAAAACGCAAATAAAAGGCTAAGGATGCTCCCAGGTCGAAAAATTTACATGTGTAGATAAGAATCACACATCAGACCGTCTTGATATCCGCATTCACCCGTTGAAATACTTTGATTATTTTTAGCGAATTATTTAAGTAATGCGTGTAGTGGAACGCAATATGCATATCAAATAACGGCCTGCATATTAGCAACTGCAGCTATGGATGTAATTTGAGTATATTAAATACTGTTAAATCTTTCCCCTGCATAAGTCCAGTTCAGGACCTTCCAAAAATTGTCGATATAATCTGCCCGAAGGTTTTGATATTTTAAATAATAAGCGTGTTCCCACACATCCAGGCCAAATAAAGGGAAACCTTTTTCTTTTATCTCACCAATGTCCATTAATGGATTATCCTGGTTAGCCGTTGAAGTAACTGCTACATTCTTATCCTTTGTAAGAACCAACCAGGCCCAGCCACTCCCAAACCTTGACTTGGCTGCTTCTGCGAATTGTTTTTTCATTTCATCTAAAGAGCCAAAATCCTTTTCAATCGCCGTTAATAATTTACCCGTTGGTTTGCTATTGGCATTAGGGGCCATAGATTTCCAGAATAATTCATGGTTATAATGGCCGCCACCGTTGTTACGCATTTTTACGGAATATTTTGAGATATTACCCAATACATCTTCAAGCGGTTTCGTCATATCCACTTTTTCAGCTGTGGCGGCTTCTTTAAGATTTTTACTATAAGTGGCTGCATGTTTGTTATAATGGATATCCATGGTTTTCGCATCGATGGATGGTTCAAGCGCATCATATCCATAGGGTAGGGGCTGTTGATCAAAACCAGTTTTAAATTCGTTGGAAATGCCAGCCATATTTATTAGGGAAGATTGCGTGTTACTGCCACGTGCCATTAATGGACCAAGGGCAGGTAATGCAATCAAAGTGGCTACACCCGCTTTGGCGGAGTTTCCAATAAAATTTCTCCTGGTACTTTGTTTCATGATATACTATTTATTTTATGATATAATGGAAGACTAATTTTTTTTCTGAAATAACGAGAACACAGGTGTAAAAAATGGCCGTAATCTTTTAAAAAAGCGGTAATAAAACTCTTTATTAAATAATTGCGAATCATGCATCGCTTTATAGGTAAGCAGGGCACCCAGGGGGCCCAATACCAGGATCGATAACCACATTCCCACGAAAGGCGAAGTAATATCATCTTTAACAAATTTCTCGCCAAACATATTGAGCAAATGAAAAAGGAGGAAAAAAACAATGGCCACTACAAGAGGCATGCCCAACCCTCCTTTCCTTATTATGGATCCAAGCGGCGCGCCGATAAAAAACAATACCAGGCAAGCCAGGGATAAGGAAAATTTCCTGTGCCATTCTATCTGGTTATTACGCAGGTCTTTTTCCTTATTTTCAAGTTCAACCCCCGAGAACTGGTAGGTATTCTTCATTGTTTGGATCATATTGATCGAGTTATCATACACCAGCACCCTTGCAGAATCGGGTATTAATTCATTAAAATTTTTAAACGTTTTTTTTACAGGAACTTTCTTTTTCCAGATGCTGTCCGGAAGTTCATCATAGTGGAGGAGGCTGCCTAATTCCATCCGAAACCTTTTGTCATACATATCCCTGACTTTAACCAACGAATCGATCGAAATATTTAATTGCCGGATACTTAACATCTTGTAATCATTTTTAAAAATACTATCCGGGGTATTCATCATCTGTAACGAACTCAGGTCAAAAAGTTTTTTATATTCTTTAAATCCTAAACGGATAAATTCGGTACTTGTATCCATGGTATTCCCACGCTCCTGGTACACTGAAGCCATTGTATAAGGTAAATTCGAGGAATTTTTTATCAGCCGAAATGCCCATGAATTTTTTCTGCAATGATACTGTTATCCTGCAATAACGTTTGTTGCTCATAGATCAAAACATTGTGAATCGTTTTTCCGTCACTTTCTTTCCGGCCGACCTTAATGGCATAACCGGGAATATGATTGTAAAATGTGCCCTGTTTCAGATCGAGCGCGGGCTTCTTGAAAGAAATATCATAATAAAGCGTTTTAAATTTCAGGTTAGCGTAGGGAATTACATAATTGGCAAAGAGGAACGTGATGCCGCACAGTACCGTTGCCACCAGCATAAGTGGCCGCATGAAACGCAATAACGAAATGCCGGCCGATTTAATGGCCACCAGTTCAAAACTCTCGCCCAGGTTACCAAACGTCATGATGGAAGATATCAGGATAGCAATTGGCATGGCCAGGGTCAGTAAAGAGGCGCTGGCATACCATAAAAATTTCCCGATGGTGAGCAGGTCGAGGTCCTTGCCTACCAGGTCATCGATATATTTCCAAAGGCTCTGCATCATCAATACAAAAAAAGCGATGAAGAACGTGGCAATAAAAGGCCCGATAAATGATTTAAGAATAAGCAGGTCTAATTTTTTTATCATATGCCGGGTTCCGTATTTGCGGGAACGGTTAACAAATCGTGGGTAATTTTTATGAAGGACAGCCAAGGCCTGCGTCCGCCCCGGTTGCTATTGTGATCCGCAAAGCTAAGAACAATTTGATGCAGGGTATGGTTATAAAATCAAGCACTATCATTTGTTAATTTAACCGGTTGATGGTTTTACAATTACAATGCTGCTCGCCCGCAACAAAGGCATTTGACCCTATACCGCTTATCTTTGTTACGCTTCCACGATTTATAAGCAATTGTACAAGTACCGGAATTACTTATTTGTCAATTTCTCAGGTCAATCTTTCGTGCGAACAATATAACTAATTGAACAGCCATGTCCTTACCAGCAAAAATAGCCCTTTCTGCCCCGGAACTTGAACTCGTGTGTAATAAAGAATGGATTTTAACTAAACAAATAATAATCGAAAAGGTGTATGGACTATTTGGGGTACTGGCCTTATCCATGGAGGAGAAGGTGAGCCAATATGCAGCGAAATTGCAGTACCAGGCAACGGCAAGCCTAAAATATCCAGGGGTGAGAATTACCGCAACCTTCCCTATGTAATACTGGATTACCCGCGTCACTTTACCAAATCATCCACTTTGGCCATACGCACATTTTTCTGGTGGGGAAATTTTTTCAGTATCAATCTTCATCTATCAGGCGAGAATAAAGAACAGGCCCTGTCATTTTTAAAAGCAAATTTTACTGCATTGCAACAGGAAGGCTATTGGTTATGCGTACATAACGATCCATGGGAACATCATTTTGAGGAAGACAATTTTGTATCGCTTGAAAATTATAATGAAGCTGAATTTGCGGCTATCCTTTACCGTGAGCCCTTTATAAAAATTGCAAAAAAGATCTCATTACAGCAGTGGGATATCGCAGGGGAATTCTTAAATGCTCAGTTTAACAGGTTGCTTACACTGTTACAGGTTTAGTTTCCCAGCCTATGAAACAAGTCCTTCACCTGGTATTCCCATAACTGGCTCTGGTCTTTAATATCTTTCTTTTCCGCGAAGTCTTTTATAATTAAAATTGTTTGATTTGTCACTTCTGATTTTTCAATACAAAATTCAAAATATTCTTCTTTGGGTGCGTGCAACCAATGGTAACGAATGTATTTATCTTCTTCCCCTTCCAATAATTCTGCCTGCTCATCAGAGCCATTCCATGAAAAACTGAATATACCGTCCCTTTCATCTACTTTGTCCGCAAACCACTCCTGTAAGCCAGCAGGCGTACTCAAAAAATCATATAATATTCCGGGCGAACATCTTACGGGGTATTCTAACGTATACAAAACTTTCTTGCTCATCCAAATAATTTAAATCATATAGAATAGTGCAATAATAACAAAATAATCGAGGAGAATAAATATTTTTTTACATAAGCACGTTAAACAAATTATGTCGATTGATTAAACAACCCTTTTTCGCGTTGCCAGATACTCTCCCATGCTTACCGGATACTAAATTTCAACAAATTTTTTTTGGTAAGGTATTTTAAATACTATAAATTACGTTTAAGTACGATATGTTCCCCCAATATTCATATGTAGCCAATCTGTCTTTATTTAACCTAACACTTAAAACTCCGGCCATATGAGTATGCGTCAGCTCAAGATCACTAAATCTATCACTAATCGTGAAAGCCAAAGTCTAGAAAAATACCTCCAGGAAATCGGCAAAGTTGAATTGATATCTCCCGAAGAGGAAGTTAAACTAGCTATACTTATAAAACAGGGCAATCAGCCAGCACTCGACAAATTAACAAAAGCTAACCTGCGTTTTGTTGTTTCAGTAGCTAAACAATACCAGAACCAGGGCCTTACATTACCCGACCTGATCAATGAGGGCAATGTGGGGTTGATAAAGGCTGCGCAACGGTTTGATGAAACCAGGGGATTCAAATTCATCTCTTATGCCGTTTGGTGGATACGGCAAAGTATTTTACAGGCGCTCGCTGAGCAGTCGAGGATCGTACGTTTACCTTTAAATAAAGTGGGGCTTACCAATCGTATAAGTAAGGCCTATTCTCAACTTGAGCAGGAGTATGAGCGTGAACCTACTTCAGAAGAAATAGCCTACCTGCTTGATATGGAAACAGCAGAGGTAGCCGCCACCATTGGAGCGGCCGCGCGTCATGTAAGCATGGATCAGCCATTCGCGGATGGTGAAGAGGGGTCACTGATTGATGTCCTTGAAAATCCCAATGCCGAAAGCACCGATATGCACCTTATATTCAACGTATCCCTTTCTACCGAAATTGACCGGTCACTAAGCACGTTAACGGAACGGCAAAAAGATGTGATTCGCTATTTCTTCGGTATCGGTGTGGATCACCCCTTGAGCCTTGAAGACATTGGTGAAAGATATAGCCTTACGCGTGAAAGAGTCAGGCAGATAAAAGACAAGGCAATTACAAAATTACGTTCAACCTCCCGTTGCAAGCTCCTGCGCACCTATTTGGGAGCATAAGATTTCATACATTTGCAAAAATCTTGAAAGTGAACTTTTTTAGTTCACTTCTTTGTTTCTAACCATTCAACCAGAAATAACCATGTTCAATTCGTTAAGTGAAAAGCTTGAATCGGCGTTCAAAAATATTAAGGGCGAGGGCAGGATCTCCGAGCTTAATATAGCCAATACGGTGTAGGATATCCGCAGGGCCCTTGTAGATGCGGATGTTAATTATAAGATTGCTAAAGAATTTACTGAAACTATCAGAGAAAAAGCACTGGGAGAAAAAGTGTTGACGGCAGTTAGTCCCGGTCAGCTCATGGTAAAGATCGTAAAGGACCAGCTAACGGAATTAATGGGCGGTAGTGAAAGCGAATTCAATATAGGCGGCAATCCTGCTATTATCCTGGTTGCCGGGTTGCAGGGTAGTGGTAAAACAACCTTTAGTGGTAAGCTTGCCCTGTATTTAAAAACTAAAAAAGGGAAATCACCTTTGCTGGTTGCAGCAGATATTTACCGGCCGGCAGCGATTGACCAGTTGGAGGTATTGGGCGGACAAATAGGGGTAGATGTTTTTAGTGAACGCGAAAATAAGGATGCCGTAAGTATAGTACAAAATGCAATAAAGGAAGCCCGGGCAAAAAATAATAATGTCGTCATCATTGACACTGCCGGACGGTTAGCTGTAGACGAAGTTATGATGACGGAGGTGGCTGATATCAAAGCCGCTGTAAATCCCCAGGAAATATTATTTGTAGTGGATAGCATGACGGGACAGGATGCAGTGAACACTGCCGCAGCCTTTAATGAGCGCCTGGATTTCAGCGGCGTGGTACTTACGAAACTGGATGGCGATACAAGGGGTGGAGCGGCACTGTCGATCAAGTACACCGTAAATAAACCCATTAAGTTTGCCAGCAGCGGGGAAAAGCTGGAAACGCTTGATGTGTTTTACCCGGAGAGGATGGCACAGCGTATTTTAGGAATGGGCGATATTGTGAGCCTGGTAGAAAAGGCGCAGGAGCAATTTGATGAAAAGGAGGCCGCCCGCCTGGAAAAGAAGATCCGTAAAAATCAATTTGATTTTGAAGATTTTAAGACGCAGTTGCAGCAAATAAAAAAAATGGGTAACCTTAAAGACCTGATGGGTATGATACCTGGCGTAGGAAAACAAATCAAGGATGTTGACATTAATGACGATGCATTTAAAGGTATTGAAGCAATGATCAATTCGATGACCCTTGAAGAGCGGCGTAACCCTGATGTAATTAACCCCAACCGGAAACTGCGTATTGCCAAAGGCAGCGGAAAAGATATTGCAGAATTGAACCAGTTCTTAAAACAATTTGAGCAGATGAAAGGGATGATGAAGATGATGAATAAAATGCCTATGGGCAGGATGCCGGGCCTGGGTAAACGATAAAAATGATCGCAAAGAAGACTGGCCACTTTGTAAATGCAAAGTGGCCTTTTCATAGTTTAACGTTTACAAATTGAAAAGACTTTTCGCTAATTGCAAAATGAACCGGGTAGAAATACACCAATATGAAAAAAGGAATTTTATTTATTTTACTTTTCCTCAATCTAAACCTTATGGCGCAACTTACGTTAGAGGGAGAATATTTTTTCAGGAAGCAGGAAATGGTGGCCGGCTTTAATTTTGCAAAAGATGGAAAGTTCCAATTCTTTTTTTCCTATGGCGCGGTGAATTTTTATAAACCGAAATCGTTCGTCATATGGACTTTTAAATGAAATTGTTAAGGAAATGATGGTTTTTTATGCTTTTATTAAAACTTTAATTAAATTGAACAATTGAATTTGGTATTTGAAGGTGCCCTTAGTATCTTCGCCTTCCTTTTTTAAGGAAGATTAAAGAAACCCTATTAATTAACAACCCAAAAAAATTTCTATTTTTTATGGCTGTAAAAATGAGACTGCAAAGACACGGATCAAAAAAAAGACCCTTCTACTTCATCGTAGTTGCAGATGCCCGAAGCCCACGTGATGGCAAATTTATTCAGAAACTTGGTACGTACAATCCTTTGACTGTTCCGGCAACTGTCCAGATCGACCGTCAAAAAGCATTGGACTGGTTACATAAAGGTGCTCAGCCAACTGACACCGTACGACGTATCCTTTCCTTCAAGGGCGTACTGTTCCTGAAACATTTGTTGAGAGGTGTAAGTTTAGGCCTGTTTGATGAAGCAGTTGCAATGCAAAAATTTACTACATGGAGTGCTGAGCATGACGCACATGTTGCCAAACGCCAGGGTGCCCACAAAAAGGCACGTATGGATAGCCGCAACCAGCCCGTGGCACGTAAAGTTGCTGAAGCCCCTTCAGCGGCAGCGGTACAAGCCGCTGTTACTGAAGAAACTAAAACAGAAGAGTAACACCTCTGTTACGTTAATTCTTTAAAGCAATTTCGAGTATTCGGGATTGCTTTTTTTGTGCCCGCACACGTAAAGGTACCCGGCTCATATTAACCAATCGTTGCGGGAAGGAACAAATACGATGGCAACCTTGTTGGCCCGGCCTCCGTATAATCCATAATTCCTATCTTGCACCCGCATGAACCAGTATTTTAAAATAGGGAAGTTTGCTGCCAGCTTTGGTTTAAAAGGCGAACTTGTATTAAAGCACAGTCTTGGAAAAAAAACTGCATTAAAGGGGCTGGAAACTATTTTCCTTGAAGAAAGAAAAGATAACTTCATGCCCTATTTTATTGTTTCAGCCGCAATAAAAAATGAGGCTGAAGTATTCATAAAAGTGGAGGGGATCGATTCGAAGGAAACCGCACGCAAACTTACACCTAAAGAAGTATGGATCACGGAGGCAGACTTTAAAAAATTCGCTGCAAAGGCAGCACCCATCAGCATGCTTGGCTTTAACCTTATTCATGAAGAAGAGGATCTTGGAGAGATCATAGAGGTAATTGAACAGCCACACCAGCTCCTATGTGCCATTTTACTGGACGGTAAACAAGCCCTGATCCCGATTCATGGCGAATCCCTGGAAAAGATTGATCAGCAGAACCGGAAGGTGTACGTCACTTTACCAGACGGGTTGCTCGATATCTACCGGTAACGATCTCTTCCTGCATATTACAGAAGTGAACTTCATTCCCACAGCAGGTTGAGTGCTTATTATGCTGTTCCCTAACTTTTTATGCCAATTGATCGATAAGTTTTCAGCAGGCTACCAGTTTTCTTACTTTTATAATGATAACGCATAGCTTGAACAAAAATTATCATACGATTTTATGCGCAGTTATTTACTGCTTGCTCCGCCAGGCAGGCAATTCACAAACGCCGTCTTTTTACCAGCTTACAACCATGAATGATTTAAATGATAAACATGTAAGGAGCGCGGCGATTGACAAATCCGGGTTTATATGGATCGGTACCGAAGAAAGGACTGAGTGTCTACGATGGCTAGTCTGTTTCAGTGTATTTTAAAGAACAAAATCCTTCATTGTCATCCAACCACTCACTTATTTATTTTGTGCCAGCCAGAACAATCCCTGGATCGGAACCCCGGAAAGAATGGCTTGTATGGATAAAAGGAAAAAACTTACCCGGATTTTGCTGGAGGATTACGATCTTAAATTATCCGTTAAAAGCCATTATCGAAACCAGCCCAGGCATCGTGGTCATCGCCCGTAGCGGCCACTATTATTTTTTTCGGGGTCCAATCATCATCTTTCCCTGGCGCCCCGTTCTTTTTCTGTAACGGTTACTGTTTTCATTGCCAGGGTTGATAACATTGATTGCCCGGCACGAAGCGACGATAAATGGAAAGTACAAAATTTAATAAACCGTAAAGCAATAAAACGAGCGCAGCCATAACTTGAGCTGTTTGTTTTTGATGATCAAGTTTCAATATTCTGCCCATTTTAGCAATGCAGTCTGTTAGCGGCAGTTATGTATATAAAGGCAGGTCTATTTAAAAATTAAGTCATCGGATTTAAAAATTAAACGAGCTATGTAATGAAAAGAGCAACACTGGTATCGCGGATCATACTTGGATTTATTTACCTGGTCTTCGGTCTGGATTATTTTTTGCATTTTATTCCTTATCAACCCAATCATACCGGGAGGGTAGCGGCATTCAAAGCAGGCCTAGTAGGAGTTGGATACTTTTACCCGATGATAAAAACAATTCAAATTGTAGGTGGTATATCTTTATTAGTAAATCGATATGCACCTTTCTCCGCTGTTGTACTATTTCCTCTCAGTTTAAATATATTGTTGTACCATACCATTTTAGTTCCCTCTGGTTGGTTGATGGGAGTAATTCTGATTGTAACGAACTTGTTTTTGGGATATGCGTATCGAAATTATTATAGTGGGATGTTTGTAAAAAAGCCCAGCTTGTAATCGTAAATACCTTTCTTCACCTAACTGAATTTAGAATGCCGCAAACTATAATACTGTTGCTAAAAAACTGACCGGAACATGGGGATACGGCACATGCATCCTTGATGGTGGCAAATGGTAAATGTCAAAAAAAAAACTTGTAATAAATCACCGCTGAAATGAAAGCGATCCCACAACCGGGTCGCTTTTTTTTGCATTGCTTAAAAATTAAAGAGGACTTAGAAGGCCGGGCGTTCCTGGAACTTCAAATCATTTTAATGACGTAAATAAGTGGGCAATTTGTAAATTTACATAGTGAACAAACATTCCCAACGTATCATTGCCCATTTTGACCTCGATTCATTTTTTGTATCTGTAGAGATATTGAATAACCCGTCACTCAAAGGTAAACCGGTTTTTGTAGGCGGAAGCGAAAGGGGAGTAGTAGCGGCATGCAGCTATGAAGCACGCAAGTTTGGTATCCATTCCGGCATGCCTTCCGGCAAGGCGCTGCTTTTATGCCCACATGCCATCGTGGTAAAAGGAACCAGGGGGGAATACAGCAGGTATTCAAGATGGGTTACGCAGATCATCGCTTCCAAAGCTCCTTTGTTCGAGAAAGCTTCCATCGATGAGTTCTATCTTGACCTTACAGGAATGGACAAATTTTTTAATCCGCTTCAATGGACCATCGACCTTCGGCAGCAAATAATTGAGGAAACAAAGCTTCCAATTTCTTTTGGTATGGGAAGCAATAAGATGATCGCCAAGATGGCTACGAATGAAGCCAAGCCTAACGGCTATCTGCAGGTGCCCTTTGGAAAAGAAAAGGAATTTCTCGCCGCCTTGCCCGTAAACAAAATACCGGGTGTAGGCGATCATACCCATGAAGTATTAAAGGCTCTGGGTATCCTTACTATTAATGATATCAGCCTGAGAACAAATGAAGAACTGGAACAACGGCTGGGGAAATGGGGTACCGATCTTTGGAATAAAAGTTTTGGCAGGCATGAAGGAATCGTAACCCAATATCATGAAGCTAAATCCATCTCGTCGGAAAATACCTTTGATGAGAACAAGACCGATATAAATTTTCTGATGAGAGAGGTGGTCCGCCTTTCAGAAAAAATTGCCTTCGAATTAAGACAGGAAGGTAAAGTAGCCCGTTGCATTGCCGTGAAGATCCGTTATCCTGATTTTGAAACCACCTCGCGGCAAACTACGATACCTTTTACCGGGGCAGATGATGAAATTATTCCGGTAGCCAAGGACCTGTTTCATAAGTTATACAGGAAGGGCAAACCGGTACGACTGCTGGGGGGCCGTTTAAGCGAACTGACCAATGAAGCGATCCAGGCTAATTTGTTTGATAACCTGGAAAGAAAAAATGACCTTTACAAGGCGATTGATGATGTAAAAAACCGGTTTGGAAAATATAAATTGAAAAGGGCTTCGTCCAATTAGATGTTTCCTTTACAGCTATCCGGTTACTAAATAATTATCTTCAAGGAAACGAAATACCAGCGCCTGCTAATGAAGCCCCTGATTATCAATACTACCTTCCTTACCATCAATTAACTCCATGAGGGTCTTTCTTTCCAGGATTTTAAGGGTGGCATCCCTTGTTTGTATCATGGCTTTATTTAAACCGCAGGTGATCTCATCGCAATCTTCACATTTTTCATAAAAATTCAGGCTCACACAGGGAAGCAATGCAATTGGCCCGCCTACCACCCTGATCGCCTGCGCCAGGGTAGTCTTCCTGGGGGATTCTAAAAGATAATAACCGCCGCCTTTGCCTTTCTTACTATCTAAAATATTGTGTTGCTTCAGCTCAAGTAAAATGGTTTCCAGGAACTTGATCGGTATCTTTTTTTTAATAGAAATCTCGGAGATCAGTACCGGCCCCTGGCCATATTTACCCGCCAGGTACCCCAGTGCCTTTAAAGCATATTGTGTTTTTCTTGAAAGCATTCAAGAAAGTTAAGGTAAAAATAAAAAATAAAAAAGGAAAAATTAAGTCTATATAATCAATAGACTATTATATTTGCACGACAAAATATATATTATGAGTCTACGTTTAGGGGATACAGCACCAAACTTTACCGCACAATCATCAATCGGTGAAATCGATTTCTATCAATACTTGGGGGATTCCTGGGGAATTCTATTTTCACATCCGGCAGATTACACGCCTGTATGCACAACCGAACTGGGCAAAACTGCAGCTTTAAAAGATGAATTTGATAAACGGAATGTGAAAGTATTGGCCTTAAGCGTTGATCCGGTTGATAAGCACCTGGGATGGATCGGGGATATCAATGAAACGCAACAATGTTCTGTCGATTTTCCCATTATTGCTGATGAGGACCGCAAAGTGTCAGAAATGTTTGACTTCATTCATCCGAATGCTTCGGCAACCGCTACCGTGCGTTCCTTATTGATCATTGCTCCCGATAAAGCGGTAAAACTGATCATTACATATCCTGCATCTACCGGGCGCAATTTTGTAGAAGTGTTAAGAGTAGTGGATTCTTTGCAACTGACCGCCAAATATAGTGTGGCTACACCAGCCAATTGGGTTCATGGGGAAAATGTGATCATAGTGCCAACGGTGAGTACGGAAGATGCGATCAGGAAATTTCCTAAAGGTGTAGAAATCATTAAACCCTATCTGAGATACACGCCACAGCCTGACCTTGATTAATTATTACTGATAGTTTACACGTATTATGGTGTAAACAATTATACAGATCTTAATATAAATTCTTTTTCAATTGTTGTATAAGCGCCCTGATGTCCTTTGGAAGTTCAGCGCCCAAATCAAAATCGTTTCCATACTCATCTTTAAATTTTAGCCGGTAAGAATGTAATGCGACGCGGTTTAGCATCGGCCTTTCTTCTGCGTCATGCCTGCTTAGTTTATATTTCTTTTTTATTGAAGAAAGCAGTACAGGCTTTCCATCGCCATATAAGGGATCACAAACGACCGGATGCCCGATGTTCCGGGAATGCACCCTGATCTGGTGGGTTCGTCCGGTATGAATTTGAAATTTCACCAAACTGTATTTTCCCAGTTCCTCCATTACTTCGTAGTCAGTTAACGAGGGCTTACCCTTTTTATTGATCACCATCTGGCCCTTAAATACCGGGTGCTCCATAATGGGCCCGTCCATACTGCCTTTTGCAGCAGGCATTGAACCCAGGACCAGGCCTAAATAATATTTCCCTACCGTGCGCTCTTCAAATTGTTTTGAAAAATATTTATGGGCGGATTCGGTTTTGGCAAATAAAATGATGCCGCTGGTCTCCCTGTCGAGGCGGTGTACCGTGAAGATGGTGCCATATTTCTCTGTCAGCATATCTTTTAATGAAGGCTCGGATTGCATCCTGTCCGGAATAGATAATACCCCCGCAGGCTTGTTGAGAACAATAAAATGATCGTTTTCGAAAATGATCGCTATTTCCGATAAAGCCCTGCTGACGGTCACACTTCCTTTCTGCTGGTTGGAGTTATTTGCTTCGCTCATTTTTTAATAGCAGTTAAAGGGTTTGATTTTGGTTGCACTTTGCTTGCATTCAGGTATTTCAATAACCGTATTTCCTTTTCGCTTAAAAAGCGCCACTTTCCTCTTTCCACATTTTTTTTGGTTAGCGTGGCATACAGCACCCTGTCCAGCGCTTTTACATCATAACCCAAATGTTCAAAAATCCTGCGCACGACCCTGTTCCGGCCACTATGTATTTCGATACCGATCACCGATTTGTCTTTAGCGTCTGCATAGGCAAGCGAATCCGCTTTTATCTCGCCGTCCTCTAAATTTACCCCACCTAAGATTTTATCAAAATCATTTTTTGTAAGCGCCTTGTCGAGCTTCGCTTCATACACTTTGGTAATATTATAACTGGGATGGGATAATTTTTGGGTCAACTCACCGTCATTGGTTAGCAATAAGACACCTGAAGTATTCCTGTCGAGCCTTCCTACCGGGTAGATTCTTTCCGTAGTTGCCATTTTGGTTAGCTGCAACACCGTTTTTCTTCCCTGCGGGTCGTCTGTAGTAGTGATATAATCTTTTGGCTTGTTAAGCAGGATATAAACGAGATTTTTGCTGACAAACAACTTTTTACCATTAAACCAAACGTCGTCCCTTTCAGTAACTTTATGCGCAGGTTCTTTCATAACCTCGTTATTCACTTTCACCTTTCCTTCTTTGATAA
>JBBJMD010000128.1:0-11819 GCA_037719925.1 Ferruginibacter sp. | reverse complement strand
GATACGGCCACCCAGGCAAAGCAGGTTCATGTCATCATCTTCCACGCCCTGGTGTGCCGAAAAATGGTCGTTGATCAGGGCCGCCCTGGCACCTGCGACCTTATTAGCCACCACTGCTGCACCAACCCCACTTCCGCAAACTGCGACGCCCCGCTCTACTTCTTTTTCGGCAACGGCCCTGGTTAACGGGATCACGTAATCGGGATAATCATCCGTGTTATTTAATTCAAATGCGCCGAAATCCTTTATATCATGGCCAGCCGACACGAGGAAGACCTTTAGTTTTTCCTTTAATTCGTACCCCCCATGATCGGCTGCTATTCCAATTTTCATACTGTATTACATTGTTGTCGGTAAATGCTTAAATCCTGGCGAATCTTTATTTAAATATTCAACTTTATAAAAAGTACATTAAACAAATTACAGGCTCGCGGCCCTACTTTATTTTTCAATTAACGCTTTTGCGCGAGCCACCACATTTTCAACCGTAAAACCAAATACCCTGAACAGGTCTTCGGCTGGTGCCGATTCCCCAAACCCGGTCATGCCGATGATATCGCCTTCGTCCGTCACATAACGGTGCCATCCAAGCGTTGTGCCCGCTTCTACCGCCAAACGCTTTTTATTTGATCGCGGAAGTACCTGCTCTTTATAGGTGGCATCCTGTTTTTCGAACAATTCCCACGAAGGCATGCTTACTACCCTTGCGCTAATTGATTCAGCAGCCAGTTTTTCACGCGCCTGCAGCAACAAATTTACTTCAGAACCTGTGCCTATTAAAATGACATCAGGATCTTTATCAGTATCAGCCAAAATATAGGCGCCTTTTTCGAGTTCGCTGGCATTAGTAAATTGCTGCTGGTCTATCACAGGCAGGTTTTGGCGGGTCAGTACGATCACTACAGGGCCATCTTGTTTTTCAATGGCTACCCTCCAGGCCTGCGCCGTTTCATTGGCATCTGCCGGACGGATCACTGTAAGGTTGGGAATAGATCTTAATGATAACAATTGCTCTACCGGCTGGTGCGTGGTACCATCTTCCCCCAGGCCGATGCTGTCATGTGTAAAAATAAAGATGGAGCGTATCTTCATGATGGCTGCCAGGCGTATCGGTGGCCTCATGTATTCTGAAAATATCAGGAAAGTAGCGCCGTAAGGAATGATATTTTTGGTAAGCGCCATGCCATTCAAAGCAGAACCCATCGCATGTTCCCGTATCCCGAAATGGAAGTTGCGGCCGCCCCTGTTGTTTGAAGAAAAGGAGTCGTAATTATCCAGCATGGTATCTGTAGAAGGAGAAAGGTCAGCGGAGCCACCGATAAGGCCAGGTAGACTTCCGGCGATCGCATTTAATACCTTGCCCGAGGCTTTACGCGTTGCAATGCCTCCTTTTACCGTTTCAAAAACAGGCAGTTTTTCCTTCCATCCAACTGGCAATATCCCTTTACTCTCGCGCTCGTAAGCTGAGGCCAGCTCAGGATACTGCAATTTATAGGACGCATACAATTGATTCCACAGCAGTTCCAGTTCCAGCCCTTTTTCGCCTGCTTCCCTGTAATATTCCAACACTTCACCAGGAACGTCGAAAGACTTTTCGGGATCAAAACCAAAATTCTTTTTTACCAGCTTAATTTCATCAGGGCCCAGGGGTGAACCGTGAGCACTTGCCGAGTCTACCTTATTTGGACTGCCAAAACCTATATGTGTACGCACCTTTATCAGGGAGGGGCGTGAAGTTTCTTCTTTGGCTTTTTTAAGTGCAGTTAACAAAGCTTCCAGGTCGTTGCCATCAGGCAGCACCTGTACATGCCATTTGTAGGATTCAAAACGCCCGGCAACGTCTTCATCAAATGTCAATGCGGTATCGCCTTCAATAGAAATATGGTTGTCATCATAAAAGTAAACCAGGTTACCCAGTTTTAAATGCCCTGCCAGTGAAGCAGCTTCTGAAGAAACGCCTTCCATCATATCGCCGTCACTGCAAATAGCATAAATGGTATAATTGAAGAGGTTGAACCCGGGCCTGTTGTAGCGGGCAGCCAGGTGATGCTGGGCAATGCCGAAGCCTACGCCATTAGCAAAACCCTGGCCTAAGGGGCCCGTAGTTACTTCGATTCCATCCAACAAGCCATGTTCGGGATGGCCCGGGGTTTTGCTGTTCAGCTGCCGGAAATTTTTCAGATCGTCGAGCGTGATATTGTAGCCGGTTAGATACAGGTAACTGTATTGCAACATGCAACCGTGGCCCGCTGATAAAATAAAACGATCGCGGTTGGCCCATGATGCATTTTTCGGATTATACCGCATTTGATGGGCCCATAGTGCATGCGCCATGGGAGCTGCGCCCATCGGTAAGCCCGGATGCCCCGAATTTGCTTTCTGAACCCCATCAATTGATAATATTCTTGCCGTATTAATTCCTGATTCCTCTATGCTGACAGTATTTGTGTCCATGTATTTTTTGTGTTAGTAATAAATTAATTGTTTCCGTCGGGGCCATCGCTTCCTTATAAAATTGGGTTTGCACTATTGGAGTTAACGGTCCAAATTAAAGTTTCTCCCGCAGGTAAAGAAAGTAAAATAACCCGGATCACACGTTATTTATGATCTGCTGTTTGCAGTTCCAATGTGCGGTTGGTCTGCCATAATTTCGCGCCGCCTTTAATGCCATCCTCATTTGAAACGAGGGTAATATTTTTATCCAGGGTGAAATTTATTTTGCGTGAATTGCCACCACCTATATACAAATGATCATAATTGAACACAGTCTTCAAAACTAACAGAACCTTTTGTATCCGCCTGTTCCATTTTATATCTCCTTCTTTCTCAAGGGCTTTTTTTCCAATGTACCGGTCGTATATCAGATTGGTCATAAAAGGGTGCTGCGACAGCTCCATATGCGGGAGGAGCACGCCATTTAATAATAATGCTGATCCCAGGCCGGTGCCGAGGGTAATAACCATTTCGAGCCCTGTTCCCCGCACGATGCCCAGCCCCTGCATATCCGCATCGTTCACCACTTCAACCGGGCAATTAAATTCCTCTGTTAAAATTTTCCGGAGGTTAACGGCCGCCCATTTTTTTGGCGCAAGGCTTGGCGCTGTAAATACAATCCCATCTTTAACATAACCCGGAAATCCAACGGATACCCTGTCATACTCCGGAAATTTGCTGACAATATCTTTTATAGCGGCCACCAGTTTTTTAGGCCCTGGCAAAACAGGCGTATCTACTGTTTGAAAACCTATTTGCAGTTCACCATCAGCGTTTAAAATAGTTGCTTTAATGTGAGAACCCCCGATGTCTATGGAAAGGATTTTGTCACCGGATATTGATTGATGCATACTTCTTTTTTAAATGTAATTGTACCCGTTCTTTTATTGATTTGATTGCCCTTTAACCCATGTGACCGGTATAACTACCTATTGTAATATTTATATCCGTGATAAACGCTTCATAAGAAATTCATCTTCTAAACCCCGGCGAATTTTGTACGGAAAATCTAGAAGTTCATTTGTGTTTAAAGCCTGTAAATTTAGTGAATACGACAAAAATACGACCAAATAAAAATAACCACAATTGTTAATTAAATATACCGGTGTTCCATTTTCAACAAGGGGAGTATTTTAATACAAAGCCAGAAATCATTTTTTGTATTATGAGTGAGCGTTTCCGGGAGGGAAGAAATTGGCAGGTAAAATTAACAACCCTTGTTTTTGCAGAAATTACGATAGAGTTTGAAAATGGGTTATTGGTAATCTTAATACTTAAATTTAACAGGCGGCAGTTTTCTTTCCATTTCACTTCGTTCCGGCTCGAATTGTTCCGGTAATTGTAGCGTTTGCCCCAAATGCTCCTTTGATTCGTCAATGGTAAATCCTGGCCCCGCAGTTGCCACTTCAAATAACACGCCCCGTGGTTCGCGAAAATAAATGGACGTAAAATAGTTTCGGTCCAATACTGGTGTAGGGTTCAGCATTCTTTTAACGATCCTGAGCCTAACCTCTTTTTGGGTTTCAGCATGGGGAGTGCTGAACGCAAGGTGATGCACGGTGCCACTTCCCGACAATTCCTTGAGGCAGTCAGGTGACAAATAATATCAACATAATTGCCCGGTGAATCCGAGGCAGCGAAACGGAAGCGATTCCCTTTTTCCGCGACAAGCTGGTGATCCAGTGTTCTGTAAGCAGGCCTGCGGTACGCTCATATCCTTCTTCCCAAATCTCTACATTATTAAATCCTTTTATGCATGGTCTGCGGGTATATGCCCATAGGAACACCCGGGCCGTATATCTTATTATTAAATACCAGCTCAATGCCCATGCCGTCATTGTCTTCGAAATAAATGACAGCTTCGCCTTCAAAGCGTTCGGCGGGCGGCTTAAAGGCGACACCAAACTTTGTCAATCTTTCCATCCGGTAACTGATCGAAACAGCTGATACCGAGAAGGTGGTAGTGTTCAACATCCCTTTCCCCTGGCGGCCCCTTATTAATCCCTGGTCTGGAAAGAAAGTTACTATACTTCCGGGAGTGCCCGCTTCATCCCCATAATAAAAATGATATACGTTGGGAGCATCAAAATTAACGGTCTTTTTCACAAGCCGCAGTACTAGAATCCCGGCATAAAAATCTATATTTTTTTGAAAGTCACTCACAATCGCGGTTACATGATGAATACCGGTTATCAACTGTTGCATTGAAGAATAATTTGAATGCCCTCGAAATTAAGAACCGGGAGAAAATATTAATTTTATTTTATGCAGCAACCGTGCAAGGGAAACGGGCGAAGATCCTGTTTGAACGGGGTAATTTCATGTTTCTTTTTAGTTGAATTATTTAATGAACATTACACAGTATATTGTAAGTCATGAACAGCGTAGTAGCCGTCTACATTTGCGTACATACAATAAAATAATCCTTAACGAGCTTTGTGTGATTATGGTCAAAGGCTGTTGGTGACTTGTCTACCACCTTAATATGAGCAAACCAATATTGCCGGATATGAATTTTCAGCTTATGAAGCTACAGTGATCCGCCTTCAACCAGTATTGAATCGAGCGTTAGTTCCTGTAAAAATGTATTGCCCGAAAGACAGCTCATCATTCGCTTAAAAGCTAATTTACCGAGTTTATAGCCGCTTGTTTCCACAAAGGTTATGGGCGGATTATAGAGTGTTGGAATAAACCCGTTGCTTATGGTTATTACTGAAATTTGTTCCGGCATCTTCAAACCCTTTTCGTGTATCGCCTGCATGGCACCGATAAGTATCAGGTCGCCCATGCAAAAAATCGCATCAGGCGGGTTATTGCTTTCCAATGCACTTAAAGTTATACTTTTTGATTCCTTTACATTTAAAGGTATTCCGATGGAAAGTTTTGTACCAGGTGATCCTGACCCGAGGGTTTCTTTAAATGAATCCAGCCGTTTTTTTGATATAGTCAGATTTAAATGCCCAAACAGGGCGAGCACGTGTTTTTTTCTTTTAGCTATTAATGCCTCTGCAGCAATTTTTGCCGCCGCTTTATCTGCCAGGCAAATTTTGTTGCAGGCGCCATAATCCGGAACCCTGTCAAAAAACAGTATGGGAATATTGAGTTCCTGTAATTTCAGAAAGGGATCAATATTAGTTGTTTCAGTTGTTATGGATACAAATATGCCGGCAATCCTGTTATTCTTAAGAAGTTTGAGATTAGCGGTTTCCGCTTCACTGCTTTCCCCGGATTGCATGATCAATACTGAATACTGATGTAACCTCGCTTCCTGTTCAACGGCGGCTATAAAAGAATCATAAAAAAAATTGTCAACAGAAGGCACCAGTATTCCCAATACATTACTGGTTTTGTTTCGAAGGTGGATCGCAAAACTATTAGGCTCATACTCCAGTGCCGCAGCGGTTCCTTTACTTTCTTCTTTGTTTCGGCTGATATATCCGGATGGTCTTTAATGCTCTTGAAACGGTAGAAACACTAATATGCAAAATTTCGGCAATTTTTTAATGTACTGGTTTGTTGCATAAGTGATTTCTGTAAATATTCGTATGGATGGTTTGCGAAACCGAAACGCTGCATCCACAGAAAAAAGAGGGGGTTTAATCTTGGTAGTTAAAATTTTCTGATAAGACTTTTTCGATACCGGCGGTAGTGATTGTTATAATAAGGGTTTCCTTCTGGATTGTTGTAACAAATCCTTCATCTTCCAGTAATCTTAAATGCTGCTGGATAACGCTCCAATCCTGGAATTGGCGCAAAATGATTTCCCTGGGGCGGCATTGATAGGTAACAGGCTGCGGATCCTGGTTGGTGATCGTAAAGATGGTTTGCAATGTCCTGTAATGAGTTTCCATTTACTAAATATATCTAAAAATAATCTGAGCGGTGTAAAATGTATCAATAATATTTTAACCAAAAACGAAGTGTGATGCTACCAGTCAATTCTGTCAGAATGATCCTGATCGTGCCATGCAAAATGCATTCCGGTTAAAAAAACATATACATGCACTTGCATAATGATTTGCCAGTTACGTTAGGCATTTGCCTGGCAACTGTATGACAAAGCTGGTTACCGGTGATCTTTAAATAAAGGTTTTTTTAATCAAAGTTTGTAACAGCTTTGTTTACTGAACCATTTACTATCGTTAGAAAATGGTTTTATTATTTGCAAACCTTATCACTTTGTCCTGAGGGGGGAAACAGGTACGATTGCTGAACCAGTGCTGATCAATGATAGAAGAAGTATTATTATTTATACCGAAAGTATACAAAAAAACTACACAAAGTAATAAATCATGGATTTAAGTATAAAATATTTAAGTTCCATTATTGAGAAATAATATTGATAAATAATATTATTAAAAAAGCACCTTACAAGCTTGTCATGCCCAGGCCTGTTTTAAAAACCTTAACCAATTGCCATGAAGGATATTTTCCACATCATTGCTGGTATAACCGCGTTTGTGAAGCAAGGAAGGGAGATGCTGAAGGTCAGCGATGGTGTCTATGTCGAAGGGGCTTTGTTCTTTGCCAAATGCCCCATCAAGGTCGGTGCCCAAACCTACATGTAAAGTATTGCCGCTAAGTTGACAAATATGATCCATGTGATCAATAATTTTTTCAAGGTTGCACTTCATTTGTTCGGGTGTTGATTTCCCGCGTACCCAGTTGGGAACCATCATCCAGGCATCCAACGCGCCCCCGATAACGGCACCTTTCTCAATCAAAGCTTTGATCATACCGTCACTGAACTGCCTGTTATGATCAACCAATTGCCTGCAGTTGTTATGACTTGCCCAGATATTTCCGGTAAATATTTCCATGGCATCCCAGAAAGCATCATCACATAAATGTGTTGCATCAAGGATGATTCCCAATTGGTCCATTTCTTTGAGCAGTTGCTTCCCGTCATTATCCAGGTGGCCTGTCGCATCGGTCCCGTTAGCATAACGCCCGGGCCCGTAATGAGCAGGCCCCAGCGCTCGTAAACCGTATAGATGAGCGATGTGTAAATGTTCAATAGTTACCAGGGAGTCGGCTCCCTCGAGGCTCAGGATATATCCAATTGCATGCCTATGCCCCGCTTCTGCTGACATCCATAGATCCAGGTGCCGCTCAAGCGCCACCAAGTCAGTGATCATCGTCATCTCGCCACATTCTTCCATGGTTTTGTACCAGGCTAGCTGTGCTTGTGTTTGGGCCCAGGCCTGCTGAGGCGAATGCCATCCGGGAAACGGGTTCCCGGGCGCAGCATAACGGGCAATCTGTGTAGCTACCACTAAACCGATCCCTGCTTCTCTTAATGCCGGGAAAGCAACCGTGCCCATGGCCCTGCCGGGTTTATCAGTCAAGCCTCTTTCACTATGCCGTATAGCCTGAACTGTTTGCCTAAGATCGCGGTTCCATTCCATCGCGTTCATGCTGAGATCGAGGTGTGCATCTATGGTGAACATGGTTTGTTTTAAATGTGGGTGTGTAAGGGACTTTAACTTCGCCCTTTCCAGGGAAAGAGCTGATGCCTGCAACTTTACAAGCTTTTTCAATGTTCAGGAAACCTCCCCCGCCCTCTTAAAAGGAGAAAAAGTTGGAGCCTTTAATTTCAAATCAATTTTTATGTTGTAGCGGCATTTGCTTTTGTGATCGTTACCGGCTCTGGCCTTCCTTTATTGCCTTAAACTATACTTTTACTTGTTTAATATTATCCATATTTATACGTAAATATCTATTCTAAATATTGATCTTCCTGTCTCTTGCAATTACCTTCCATTGATCAGTGGCGTAATTATTTTCTATTACAATTGCCCTTTCGTACAACGCTACGGTCGGACAAATGTGTACCGGAACCCCATATAAAACGTCCCCTGGTTTAAAACTGGTTGCATTTGTAGCTTTTATAACAAGGTGTTCTTCACTTTGTGAGACGGGGACAAGGCCGGGAGCATTTAAAAAATAGACACGCGGGAGCGGACCTTCCGCCGCAACAGATTTATGCCCAAGGTCTGTGGTGATCGTATGTTCATCTATAACAGAGATTACCCTTGTCATTACCAGGGCTGCATAATCAAAAGGTTCATCCGGAAAAGAATGCTTATATCCCCAATCCCAAAAGATAAATGTGCCGGGGCTACACTCGGTATTTTTATTCTGCGCATGAATAGGGAATGTAGGGGAACCACCGGCAACTACCCGCATCTTTCTACCACTGATTGCCTCGATAGCTTCTGCAAGTATGATCACCTTAATATATCCCCGGTCCGTATGCTCTTTCCGCAAGGAAAGTTCTGTGTCGCGAATGTGCCCGTCATAAACATGGAGACCCACAATTTTTATCCCAGGCAATAACTGCATGGTTTCAAATAAAAGCAATGCCTTTGCGGGTTGGATACCCGTGCGGTTCATACCAGTGTTCAAATCGATAAATACATCTACCGTTAACTTATTTTTTATACACAACCCGGACAATTGTTCCGCGGATTGAATATTATCTGCCAGGCAGGCAAAATTTGTGGAAGGGTATGCCGATACCAGTTTAATAAAACGCGCCATTTTCGGGCCAACGGGCTGATAAGATAAAAGCACATCCGCGGCCCCGGTCATGGCGAGCATTTCGGCCTCGGCTATAGTGGCACATTTGAATTTGCTGATGCCTTCATCCTTCATCATCCGGCACACTTCAGCGATCTTATTGGTTTTTACATGAGGACGAAGCCGGCTTGTATCATTGGCTACCATGCCTTTAAGTAAACGAATATTTTCGAGGACACGATCTTTGTAAATCAGCAATGCCGGGGAGTCAATATCATCTGCATTTTTAATTTTAAACCAATCCATGTTTAAATTATTTTATAACGCTACTGAGGTCTGATGATGCCGGGATGGATGTATATTTCAAAGCCTAAAAAAGGGCTGTAGCTGGATGTTACCTTACTTAATTATATAAATCCCACACACTTTTATTGCCGGGATAAATTCATTCAAGTTCAAATATCGCTTCTATTTCAACAGGAATATTACCAGGCAGGGAACTCATGCCTACCGCGCTTCTTACGCCGACACCATTATCATCCCCCCAGATTTTGGCAAAAAGTTCGCTGCATCCGTTAATAATATAAGGATGTTTTTCAAAATCAGCCGTGCAGTTTACCATACCGAACACCTTAATTAACCTTTTGATCCTGTCCAAAGAGCCGAGGTTTTGTTTGAGGGTTGCGAGAATGGCAAGCCCTACCTGCTGTGCAGCAAATTTGCCAGCTTCAATACTGATATCATCTCCAATCCTGCCTACTATCAATGTACCGTCTTCTTTTAAAGTGCCATGACCTGAAACATAACAATGGTTTCCATCTATTAAAAAAGGCTTATAAACCCCCATTGGTTTCGGTGTAGGCGGTAGTTGTAGGTTTAACGCAGCGAAATTTTCATCGGGACTCATGTAGACTAGTTAACTGGTAAAGAAATATTGTTGAACAGACCTGGAATCACCAGGCATCATTTTAGCATGACTGTTACATTCATGCAGGAACCCTTTTTGCCACAGGTAAAGCTATTGCTTTAGCCTTAATCGCATTATATAATCATCACAGGTCATGTATAAAAATTTTTCATCCGGTGAAAAAGCACAGTTTGAGGTATGTTGCCCTGTAAATATCCGTGCGATTAATTTTCCACCGGGATTAAATACCCATACCCCTTCCGGCCCTGTAGCAAAAATGTAGCCGGCCTTATTTATTTTCATGCCATCGGGGGCACCAAGATTTTTGCCCTCATACGCGTGCACTTCGTAAAAAATTCGCTGTGTTTTTTCCAATCCATTTGCGTCCAGTTCATATTGCATCCATACATAATTAGAATCGTCCGAACTGGCAACGTACAAAAATTTATTATCCGGGGAAAGCGCGATACCATTGGGATATTTAAGGTCTTTAGTCAGTACATCCAATGTGCCGTCGGGCTTTAGCCTGTATACTCCCTGGAAATTTAATTCCTTTGCTGAATCTTTAATTCCTTCCGGAAAACCGTAAGGCGGATCTGTAAAATACAGGTCACCATTAGGATGATAAACTGCATCGTTCGGGCTATTGAAACGTTTACCTTTATAGTTGTCGGTAAGGGTAACAAATACTGGCTTTGGGTTATTCAAAGGAGCTGCCATCCTGGCCATTCGCCTGTCTCCATGCTGGCATAATACCAGGTTGCCGCGGGGATCTAACAAGAGGGCGTTGGATCCCTGCTCTGAATTCAATTTAGGCGGGCCGGTATTTCCCGAAGGGGTTAAATAAGTGGTTGTGCCCTCTCCTTCTTTCCATTTATAAACTTTATTTGCAGGGATATCGGAAAAGAGAAAAAAATCTCCGTCCTTAATATATAACGGGCCTTCCGTCCAATCAAACCCTTTGCTGATGGTTTCAAGGGTTGCGGAGCTGTCAAGAATATTTGCTGCTTCAGGATCAATTATGCTGATCTCCCCTTTAGTGCCTTCTTGCGTAGCAGCAGTTTTGGGTTGATTTTCCTGGCAACCTAACAGCATGATGACGGCAATCAATATTGGCAATAGATCATCTTTATTCATAGTATTATATTTGTTTTTGTTGTCAGGATTGAAAAAATGTTTATTTACTTGCCCCCAATATAATACTCCACGTTTTCTAAACACAATAAGGAAGAATTCGGTGGCAAGATTTGTAAATCCAACCGCTTTAATTTTAAGGGGCAAGAGTATAATATTATAAAGAATCCAAATACAAATTCGCACTATGCCGGGTCAATGGTTTCCAGGGCCAAATCTAACACAGCTTTCAATATTTAAATTATAAATATTTTTGTTGACCCAAAATATTCCATTGCCCTTTTATCAACGCATTATCAGCATTTATATAATCCAGTTGATTGCCAAATCCGATTGTTTGCAGCGCAAGGTCATACAATTTTTTTAACCCTTCGCTGCAAACCGGGTAATAGCAGTAAGCCTGTCCCGTGCTATTTCTTTCAATTCGTGCCCGATCAGTAAGCCACTTAAATAATCATAATTTTCGAAAGACGTGATTTTATTAAATAAATGGTTTGTCCGCACATGAAAAATACTGTTTGTAAGATTCGACCCGGTTCCCTTGATGACGCCTTCAATAAAAAAGGGGCTGTTGTCACCCCGCTCATTTTTTTTTACCGAAGCTGATAAAATACTTTTAGATGAGAGGAGGTCAAAAAGTTCACCCGTCATGTAAGTGGTAATACTTGTTACCATCCCGTTCTTTACGCTGAGGTGTTTAGAATGGGTTCCGGGGAAAATAAACAATTGTTCGGTTTCATTGGCGATGATCCGGGCACCGGCA
>JBBJMD010000127.1:0-11823 GCA_037719925.1 Ferruginibacter sp. | reverse complement strand
TCTTCATAATTTTTAAAAAGGTCAAAGCTTGCGCAAGCCGGGCTTAGCAATACAACATCACCTTTATCAGCAAAACGGTAGGCTGCCTGCACAGCCTCATCAGCAGAGCCGGCATCGGCCATTAAAGCACCAAACCCATCAAATGCTTCGTGGATCCGGCTGTTATCAATACCCATACAAACGATGGCCTTTACCTTTTCTTTAACCATGTCATTCAGCAGGGAGTAGTTATTGCCTTTGTCTACTCCGCCTAATATTAAAATAACGGGTTTGGACATACTTTCCAGGGCGAACCAGGTACTGTTTATATTGGTTGCCTTACTATCGTTAATGAATTCTACCCCTTTGATGTTAGCGACTGGTTCCATCCGGTGTTCAAGGCTCTCAAAAGATTGCAGGGATTCCCTGATAGCAGATTTTTTAATACCCATCACGGCACCAGTCAGACCTGCAGCCATACCATTGTAATGATTGTGTTTTCCTTTTAATGCAAAGTCTTCAATACTCATTTGCATTTCTTCGCTTTTCCATTTCAGGTGCATTTCGGCGTTGGTAAGGTATGCTCCCTGTGGCAGTTCTTTACTCATTGTTATAGGGTATAAAGTTGATTTGATGTTATGTTCCTTAATATGTTTATTTGTTAGTTCATCATCCATGTTAAAAATAAATACATCCCCTTCCTGCTGGTTAGCCACGATCCGGAACTTGCTGTTGATATAATATTGCATTTTGTATTCATACCGGTCTAAGTGATCTTCCGTGATATTGGTCAGTATCGCGATATCCGGACGGAAGGTCCTGATATCATCCAGTTGAAAAGAGCTGACCTCGACCACATACAGCGGCCTGGGATCTGTGGCCACTTGTCTTGCAAAGGAATAGCCTACATTACCTACCATGGCACAGTCCAAACCCGCGTGTTTGCAAATATGATAGGCCATTGCTGTAGTAGTCGTTTTGCCATTGCTTCCTGTTATCGCGATAATTTTGCTGTCGCCCTTATAACGGTATGCGAATTCGATCTCGCTGATAATTGGAATGCCCCTTTTCCTTATCTTACTTACCATATCATTCTTTTCAGGAATACCCGGGCTCTTCATCACTTCACCGGATGCCAATATCTTTTCCTCGTTATGCGTTGCTTCTTCGAATTCGATTTCATTCGCCAACAACTCATTTTTGTACACTTCTTTTATTTGACTGCCATCACTTACGAATACATCATACCCCTGTTGCCTTGCCAATAGTGCGGCCCCAATCCCGCTTTCCGCGCCTAATATGATAATTTGTTTTTTCATTTACTGCATGATCCCGGGGTAAGTATTTATAAGATTTAATTGTAAAAAATCAATTGAGTCAATTATAATTCATTGACAGCGCAACAAAAATGGGTTTTTCAATAGCATAGAATTTAATGGGTATCGGCACTAGTTAATCCCTATCTTTTTATCCACCTTACCTTATCTCAATTTCAAGGTTACAATCCCCATCACAACGCATAAAATGGTCACTATCCAAAAACGCACGGCTATCTTGCTTTCATGGTATCCTAATTTCTGGTAATGATGATGCAGTGGGCTCATCAGGAAAATCCTTTTGCCTTCGCCATATTTTCGCTTTGTATATTTAAAATAACTCACCTGTAGCATCACACTCAACAGTTCTACAAAGAAGACCAGGCAAAAAATGGGTATCAGTAATTCTTTACGCACGATGATGGCTAATGCCGCAATGATACCGCCCAGTGCCAGGCTGCCGGTATCGCCCATAAAAACCTGTGCGGGATATGAATTGTACCACAGGAACCCGATACAGGCTCCTACAAAGGCTGCAATAAAAATGGATAACTCGCCGAGGTTTGGTATGTACATTATATTAAGGTATTCTGCAAACTTTATATTGCCGCTCACATAAGCAAAGATGCCCAGTGAAATACCGATAATGGCGCTTACGCCGGTGGCCAGTCCGTCTAACCCGTCTGTAATATTGGCCCCATTACTAACAGCAGTTACTATGAAAATAACTATCAGGATATAAAGGATGTACGTATAATCCTGCATGCTTCCAGGCAAGAGTTTGGCATAATTAAATTCATGCGTTTTTACAAAAGGTATGGTAGTGATGGGGGATTTAACTTTTACAAAAAGGTGCTTCTTTCCATCTATCAGTACAACATTAAAAGAATCACTCATCAGTGTTTCGCCTGCCCTTAATACCGAATCCTTCACCAGTGAAAAATCCGGGTTATACACTTCGCGCTGGACCACAACGCTTTGGTTAAAGTAAAGGGTTGAGCCCACGATGATACCCAGCATAACTTGTCCAAAGATCTTGAACCTCCCTGCTAAGCCGTCGCTATTACTTTTTGTATAATCAGCACCCTTTGCCAGGGCCATTCTTTTCGACCTGATCTTTAAGTAATCATCGATAAAACCGATGGCCCCCAACCAGACGGTACACAGTAACATCAGGCGTATGTAAACCTTATCCAGGTTGGCCAGTAAAATGGTGGGGATCAATATCGCCAACAGGATAATAAGGCCGCCCATCGTTGGGGTACCCTTTTTCTGCTGCTCGCCTGCCAATCCCAGGTCCCTAACACTTTCACCCCATTGTTTTTTCTGAAGGAAGCCGATCAATTTTTTACCATACACCGTTGTAATGAACAGGCTCAGTATCACTGCCAGCATCAACCGAAAGGTGATGAAGTCGAATAATTTGCTTCCCGGGAATTTATAACCCGCTTCAGAAAGCCAGTGAAAAAGATGATACAGCATTTTTAATTAAGGTGCTAATGTGATAAAGTGCTAATTTTCGAAAACTTCTAATTAAATAATAGCTTTGTCCTAAGTGTACCAAACACCACATTTCATTTCCTATTTTCAATTTATCATCGCTCATTTATACGTTACATATTTGCGTATGTAAACAGTTGTTCATTGCTATTTCATATTTGCTCCTTTGTTGATTTGTTCATTTTCTGATTTGCTGATTTGCTGATTTTTACATTAGCACATTTACTCATTTTCTAATTCTCCCATTTTCTGACTATCGTAGTTCAAGCATTTCCTTCAACACTTTCTTATCATCAAAATCATATTTCACCCCCTTTATTTCCTGGTATTTTTCATGGCCTTTGCCTGCTACTAAAATGATATCTTCCTGCACCGCCAGGTTAACGGCTGTTTGGATGGCTTCCTTCCTGTCTGCGATGCTGCTGTATTTTTTCCTTGCCACTACATTTACGCCGGCTTCCATTTCAAGCAGTATTTCAAGCGGATCCTCGCTGCGCGGGTTATCAGATGTAAAAATCACTTTGTCACTATATTCGCAGGCCACTTCGGCCATAACCGGCCGCTTGGTTTTATCGCGGTCACCACCACAGCCGATAACGGTTATTATATTTTCATTACCCTGGCGTAATTTTTTTATGGTGGCAAGTACATTCAGCAATGCATCCGGTGTATGGGCATAATCCACGATGCCGATTATCTTATCATTCCTGCTCAGTAAATAATCAAACCTTCCTTCCGCTCCTTCAAGACTGCTTAGCAGTTGCAGTACAAGATGTTTGTCCATCCCCAGGCAAATGGCGGCACCGAATACTGCTAATAAATTATAGGCATTGAATTCGCCGATCATCCGGAAATACACTTCTGTTTCATTTACCATCAAGTGCAAACCTGTAAGACTGTTATCCAATATCTTACCCTTAAAATCGGTCAGTGTTTTCAGACTGTAATAATATTTTTTAGCAGGGGTATTCTGCAACATTACCATTCCGCGTTTATCATCTGCATTGCTAACGGCAAATGCTGAAGACGGAAGGGTGTCGAACCAATACTTTTTTACCCGTATGTATTCATCAAAAGTTGTATGATAATCCAGGTGGTCATGCGTGATATTGCTGAACAAGGCTCCGGTAAAATGTAAACCAGTAATACGATGCTGGTGAATAGCGTGACTGCTGCACTCCATGAACACATATTGGCAGCCTGCCTTCAACATGCCGCCCAGCATTTCATTGATACTGACAGCATCAGGCGTTGTATGTGTGGCCGGGATAATAACTTCTCCCACCTGGTTCTGTACGGTACTTATCAAACCACATTTATAACCCATGGCGGTAAACAGTTTCCACAAAAGCGTAACGATGGTTGTTTTGCCATTAGTACCGGTAACGCCAACGAGTTTCATTTTCAATGAGGGCTCGCCGTAAAAATTATGGCTCAGGTATCCGGCAGCGGCAGCGCTGTTCTCCACCTGTATCCAGGTTATATCTTCTATTGCAGGCGCCTGTAATGTTTCGCATATAATTACGCGGGCGCCATTCGTTATGGCACTTTCTATAAATTCATGCCCATTAGTGGCGGTGCCCTTTATAGCAATAAAACAAGAACCCGTACTTACCTTACGGGAGTCGATCTGCAAATCCTTTACTTCAATATTGGTATTACCCTTTACTGCCCGGATGCTTACTTTATATAGTATATCTGTTAAGATCAATTTAGGCTTAGTATTACAGTTTGACCTTTTACAAAAGAGGAGCCCGCCAGTAAAGATTGTTCCGATACCCTGCCCCTACCCCTTGCCGTTACTTTTAGACCTTTATTTTCCATAAGGTATACCGCGTCTTTAAGCCCCATGCCGATAACGCTTGGAATTACAGAAACGATGGTTCGGGAGTTTGCCGGTGATTTCATTATTGCCGTATTATTTTTAAGGCTCATGGAACGCCAGTAGCCTCCTGCAGCGGAATCAGTAAAAGGAAGATTTAGCCGGTGGAAAATAGAATTCAACTCGGTCTTCATCCCAAAATAGTTGTATTGCATAGTGTCAGGTACTGCGGGATCCCGGAATTTTTTTGTACTTAAATACCGTGCATATATCTTATCACTGATCTCTTTAAAAACCTTTCCGGAAACATCGGCCCCATATATCAGCTTTGATTGATTGCTGTTTTGAATAACAACCGCGATGGTGAACTGCGGTTGTTTTGCAGGAAAATAACCGATAAAAGAGGCCTGGTAAATTTTGTTGCCCTTGTTATAACCCTTATTGTCCAGGGCTGTTACGGCGGTACCCGTTTTACCTGCAATGGAATAGTTTGTGTCGTATAAAATCTTATGGCCGGTGCCATGCAAACTGTCCACCACTGCCTCCAGGCATTCCTTCAATTGCGATAGTGTTTCATCACTGCATATTTTTTCTACCAATACCTGTGGGGCGATTCTTTTTACATTCAGTCCATATTCGGTAACTGCATTTACCAGGTAAGGCCTCATCATTTTGCCATTGTTAGCAACTGCATTATACAACATCAGCATGTGCAATGGCGTTACCAGTTCTTCATAGCCGTGAGCCATATAAGGTATAGTTGTTTTGGCCCAGCTGCGATTGGAAGGTTTTTTTATGGTTGGCTTACCGGATGATGCAGTGATATCAACACCCGTCAATGTATCCAGCCTCAGGCGGTGTAAATGGTTTACAAACCTGAGGGCTCATGATGATAATACTGGTCGGCAAGTTTTGCAAAGGCGACGTTGCTGCTTCTTAAAAAAGCATCCTTTATGGTAACAGCGCCCATTCCCAAATGCGCATCCTTTATTCTCAACCCATAAAAAAATTTAGCCCCGCCTTCGCAATCCACGATTGAATTTTTATCGACATATTTATCTTCCATCAGGCTAAGCAGGGTGGCGAGTTTAAAAATTGAACCAGGCTCGGTGGCTTTTCCGATCCCATAATTAAGGTCTTCCGCATAACTGCCGTCGGGTTGTTTTCCCAGGTTGGCAATAGCCTTTATTTTTCCGGTAGCGGTTTCCATCACGATCGCCGTACCGTGCACTGAATTATTGCCGGACAACATTTTCATCAGGGCAATTTCAGCAACATCCTGCATGTAGGTGTCCAGGGTGGTGATAATGTCCTTGCCATTCTCAGGTTCCACAACCGCACCTTCTACTGGCATATATGCGCCGGCGATATAGCGCATCAGCCGCTGGCCGGTAGTGCCTTTTAATACGCTGTCGTAACTTTGTTCAATGCCCACATTTAACTTTGAATTATCCCTCGACAGCCCAATGGTTCTGTTAGCCAGCAATACATAAGGGTTGATACGCTTATCCCTCGGATCGATCATAAAACCACTTTTATTTCTACCCTGTCGTACCAGGGGAAAATCCCGTAACTGCGCGTATTCGATGAAGGAGATCTTCTTCTTGAGGGTATAATACCTGTCCTTGTTTTTATAGGCCAGCTGGAATTCCTTTTTGTAGGCTGCTTTACTTTTATCGCCAAAAAGGTTTGCCATGGAAATACTCAGTGAATCAATATTATCCTTAAAGCGGCGGCCATTTTTTTCCCTTAAGCCTTCGGCCCCAAAGTCAACATACACATCAAAAATGGGAATGGAGGTACTTAGCATATTGCCATCTTCGCTGAAAATGGTGCCTCTTTCCGCCTGGAGCGGTACATACTTTAAATGGAGGCTGTCACCCATACTTTGCCAGAATGCACCTTCAACATGCTGAATATAAAACGCCCGGCCCAATACAATTGCACCCAGCAAAACAATGCCGATAAAGCAGAGATAGACGCGCCACAATATGTCTTTTTTAATATCCAAAGCTTATCCTGATTAACCAATATTAGAATTGAAGAAAATTTATGAGATGCGGTGTATAGAACAATTCGGATTTGTATCCCGGCTGTGCAAAGCAATCAGTGCCGCCCTGTATTAAAAGCCTGCTTATTTCCCCCTCAAATCCTATTCGCCCGGGGTTGCTTGTGATAAAATAACCGGAGCAGTCGTCAGTTCTTTTAACCCCAATGGTTCCACTGCTTTTACCAGCTCACTTGCCTTGCTTCGAAAAATCACTTCGCTTTTTATGGTCTTGAATTCGTATTCCAACTCCCTGATATGTTTTTCTGCCGCGCTTATTTTCCTTGTCAGTTTATCGGCATGATGCCCATTGTAGATATACAAAACAGCCAATACAGCTAAAAAGAGGAAAAACGGAATATTTTTAACTACCCACTTATGACCCAGGAATTTCTTCCAGGAATGCTTTTTAACGTTGGGCTGTTCTCTTTGTATGTATTTGTCTTCTGGCATTGTATGTTAAGCTGTTGTATTTATTATTTGTATGGGCAGGCCTTATTTTTTTTCTGCCACCCTGAGCTTTGCGCTTCTCGCTCTTTTATTTTGCTTTGATTCCAGTTCCGACGGCAGGATGGGCTTTTTTGTTATTATATGAAATGGATTTTCCGCCCTGCCACCATACACCTCATCCAACGACGCGTCTGAAAAACTACCTGTTTTAAAAAAATTTTTTACAATCCTGTCTTCTAATGAATGAAAGGTGATTACTGCGATACGGCCACCCGGACTTAATAACGGTGGAACCTGTTGCAATAATTCTTTCAACGCACCCAATTCATCATTCACTTCTATCCTCAAAGCCTGGAATACCTGGGCGAAATATTTCTGAGGATTACCTTTCACCACTGATTGAACCGACCGTTTAAACTCATTAACTGTGTTTATCGGCGTCAGCAATCTTTGCTGACTGATTGTTTTTGCCAGTGTTTTCGCATTGGTTACTTCCCCGTATTGTTCAAACATCTTATGTAACTGTAATTCGCTAAAATTCTTAAGAATAGCTGCTGCCGTTGATTGCTGGCGCTGATCCATCCGCATATCCAGGGCCGCATCATACCGAATGGAAAACCCTCTTGCTGCTTCGTCAAACTGGTGACTGGAAACCCCCAGATCGGCCATTATCCCATCTACCCCGTTTGTTTTATGGAGTCGTAAAAAACGTTGCACGTGGCGAAAATTCTGTGGGATAAAGATTATCCGTTTGTCGTCCGGCAGATTTTTTACAGCGTCCTCATCCTGGTCAAATACGATAAGAGTCCCCTTTTCACCCAATTGCTTCAGGATGGATTTGCTATGCCCGCCGCCCCCAAAAGTGCAATCGACGTAAATTCCACCTGGTTTAATATTCAACGCTGCAATGGTTTCATTTAGCAAAACTGGTGTATGGTAATCTTGAGCCTGGCCGGTTGATTGATTGATTGGTAAATTGCTTTCGTCAGGTAGCATACTTTTCAATATTTCAACTGTTGGGCTTTACTTCATTTTTATTCATTACCTGGTTTGCCAGTTCACTGTAAGATTCCGGTGAAAAGGATTCAAAGAACTTTGTATATTTATTTTTGTCCCAGATCTCTATTTTATCAACAGCGGCCACCAGCACAACATCCTTTTCCAGCCCCGCATATTCCATTAAGGATTTCGGGATCAATAAACGCCCGGCAGTATCCAGTTCCAAATGGGTAGCTCCATTTAGAAAATAACGGCGGAATTGCCTTACTTTCGGATCAAAATCATTCAACTTGCTCACTTCAGAAAATATTGGTTCCCAACTTTGCATCGGGTATAGGGTCAAACAAGTTTCAATACCCCGGTTAATGACAAACTGGCCCGCTGCGTCGTCTGCCAATTGCTTTCTAAAACCAGCCGGTAAAAGAAAGCGTCCCTTGGCGTCCATCGTAACTTCATATTCACCAAGAAAACCAATCATTTACAGGGATTTTTATAAATAAAATAAATATTACCACAAAATAACACTTTTTCCCACTTTCTAATCAAATTTGGTAAAAACTTTTTTATTCACCACGCTCTTATTCTTGACCCGCTTAAGTTTCAAAGGATTTTGAACGTATCAACAGTGCATAACCTGTTAACAGTACTGTATAACATGTGTATTACTTTGAATAAAGTCAGGTAGAAAAAACTGTTTATGAGGAGGCGTATGGGGTGTAAACCAATCTCTATTCCGGCAAGTAAGCACTGCCCTCATGAAAAAACAAACGGAATCTGGCAGCAGTTTTGTGTACCGCCAGGCCCCATTATGCTTACTTTCAACTTAAAAAAATCGCGAAAATTAATAAAGGGTGAATCAACCGAAGGTATGCAGGTGCAGGAAGATGGCTTGCGGAATAAGTAGGATGGACGATAACAGTCTGCATGGCTGAATTTGGGATATTTGATAGTTGTCCCGCCCTTTGCTGACGCTAAATTAAAAAACAATTGAACAAATTAATAACCATTGTTAAATTGAAAAAAGTATGCCGGAACAAATGATTGGTAAGAAACCGCCGCTCATTTTTCCAATAAGCAGGCCCAATTTTGGCAATGCAAGGTTGTGCGCATGGCTACTATGAACTACTTATTTTTCGAAGTAGCTTTAACTTATTATTTTATCTATTTTAATGGGTATATTCTCTCCCAAAAAATCATCTAATTCATAGCTACAATTGCAATAGTTCGATCTATTGTCCTATTTAGTAATCATATTGACAAGGTCAGTATAATTTTGGTCTTTTGTTTTTGTTTAATTTTTTCCTGTTTATTCTACATCGGGGTTATTATACCAACTAACTTTAGTCTTTCTAACCATATACACTACTTGAGGTAATTTTAAAGAATGGAAGAAAGTTAACGTTAATTTTAACATCCACCCCTGCTGGGTATGGCATAGATCACGTTGCCTGAAACAAATAAATTGAAGACCTTATTTTTTATAGAAGGAAGTAACAGTTTCCATGTTTTTCCCTTGTCTGATGATCTGAAAATGCCGTCAGGATGAGCACAAAAGAAGTTTTCACCAACCTGGATAATTGAAGTCATGGAGCGTTGCAGAAAAGGGCGATCATTCCAGGTCCGCCCTATTGAATCAATTTTGTCCTGAAGGCCGGCATCTATGGGCTGCCAGGTTTTACCGCCGTCGTAGGATGTACTTAGCCTACTGGTATTCACGGTATTCGACTCTGAATTGGAAGTGATAGCAGCGAATCCACCTCTGATCGGTTTTACATCGAAAGCCACACTGTCCTCACTAATCACCCGCGACCAATTTTCGCCATTATCGGTCGATCTTATTATCCTTTTCCAATTGATCGCCAGCAGTACGCCATCCAACTCTGCCATATGCCCTACCAGGGTTCCGGCATAAACATGTTTCCAGGTTTCTCCATTGTCATCCGTTTTAAAAAAGCCTTTTTGGGTGCCGATGAAAATTGTACCTCCGGCAGTTTCAAAAACGCTGCGTATTACTGGCGTCTGAGAATTGTCGAATATCGGCGACCATATACTCGTTCCGTTTGCTTTTTTCACATTTACACCCCAGTAATTGTTGCCAACTATCCCGGACTTACCGGGGGCAATGCTGCTATTTTCGTCAGGGGAAATCTCTTTGGTCCAAAAAGTAGCTGTGGCATTTGGTGTACTGTGATAGAGTCCGTTTCCAACCCTTAAAAACAGCCCTTTATCATTTGCAAAGAAGCTATTTCCCCGGATACTATCTTTCCGCAAATTTTCGGGCAGCCCTTTGCTGATGTCCTGCCAGGTTTGTCCGCCATCTGTAGATTTAAAAACGATCTTTGTGGTTCCTGCCTTCTCTCTTTTTTGTTTTTGCTGACTATTTGGGAGAAGGGATGACGGTGGAAATTCTAACGCCCGGTCACAGGCAGAGAGGAATGGAAAAAGGAGCAAAAAAGCAAGTTTATAGATATTCATGGCAATAAATGATTTGGTGAAACAATTGAGTAAAGGTATTCGGCGTCAACTATCGTGAAGCTTTGTAGGAGTAAAAAGTTGTAAAAGATGCGTAAAACGTTTGTAAAACCACCTAACACAGAGGCTTAATAGATTATTTTGCGCACATGAAACCATTTATTCTGTTTGGTTCTTCAATCATGATAATCGTTATTTTGATTTCTGCTGTTGAATTCAGCAACAATAAGAATGAAATCCCTGAGAAGCATTTAGAAGTTGTATTACGTGATTTAGGACATCAGCTTTTGCTTTCAGCTAAAGATTCTTCATCCCGGGTGCTGCCGGTTAAGAAATTAAATGAAAATACATATCAGATCTCCTTTCAAAATGACTTTGGTTTTGTTTCAGATACCCTCATCAATTTAGTTCAACGAACATTTCAAAAAAATGATTTGGCAAACGATTATATAGTCATTTTGAGGAATTGTAAACAAAATGAAACTGTTCTTGCATTCGAAATAAATAGCCAAACAGGCGATTTAACTCCTTGCAGAGGTCGTACGCTGGAGGTTGGTTGTTATGTTATTGAAATTGATCTTTTGAAGAAAAGTAAGTTTAATTTCTTTTGGTTGCTACTATTGATTATTCCTTTGAGTTTTGTTGGTTTTTATGTGAAAACTAAGTTGCGGAAAAAAGAAGAGAAAAAATCAATTATCGATAATAATGATTACCTACAATTAGGAAACATTAGATTCTACGCAGATGATAATGTTCTTAAAATTGAGAATAACAATATTCCGCTTTCGGAAAAAGAAACAATAGCCCTAAAAATATTTGCAGAAAATATAAACCAGATCGTAGAAAGGGAAAAACTGATGAAAGAGATTTGGGAAAATAAAGGCATAGTTGTAATCAGTAGAAATGTTGATGTATTGGTGTCTAAATTACGTAAGAAATTAAGCGACGATAACTCCATTAAATTTATTAACGTACATGGTAGGGGTTACAAATTTATGATTGAGTAGAAAATTAAAAACCAGGTAAAGTGTAAACAAATCACATTGTGTGATTCATACTTTGTCAATTGTAATGATTTGCCTGATTTAGATTACACGATCTCGTGTCAACAAAATTCAAGACGAGAGACGCTCATAGCCTGCGGCCAACTAAGGAAAAAATCAACTTTGCATTCTCCCGGAATCTGTGGATTTTTTATGATTTGGCCAATGGAAAATTTAATAAAAAATTACTCCCTT
>JBBJMD010000353.1:0-2588 GCA_037719925.1 Ferruginibacter sp. | reverse complement strand
AATGATGATGGCACGATCGATGGTTCCATATTAGAACCGGCAAATGCAGCAGCTGGTATGGAAATTATGCCGTTGTCCTTGGAGGAAGAACTTAATATTGCCCAGGTGCATAATGCGATCGTGATGGGTATAAAAGATTATTTTACCAAGATGGGCTTTACAAAAGCAATCATCGGAAGTAGTGGCGGTATCGACAGCGCCGTTACCATCGCACTGGCATGTTCAGCCTTAGGTCCCGGCAAGGTAAGGTCTGTTTTGATGCCTTCCCAATATTCCACCGGCCATTCAGTGGATGATGCTGAACAGCTTAGCTTAAACCTGCAAAGCCCTTACGACATCCTCCCGATAAAAAATATTTACGATGCATTTTTAAACGAATTGAAACCAATTTTCAAAGACCTTCCTTTTAGTGTTGCCGAAGAAAATATTCAAAGCCGCAGCAGGGGCAACCTCTTAATGGCCATTGCCAATAAGTTTGGGTATATCCTGCTTAATACCTCCAATAAAAGTGAGCTGGCAACCGGCTATGGTACCCTCTATGGTGACATGGCCGGCGGATTGGGTGTACTGGGTGACTGTTATAAATTACAGATATACGCACTGGCAAAATATATCAACCGCAGCAAAGCCATCATCCCTGAAAATATTATTACCAAACCACCTTCTGCGGAATTACGGCCAGGTCAAAAGGATACAGATTCGCTGCCGGATTATGAAGTGCTTGATAAAATGTTGTATCAATACATCGAACGAAGACAGGGCCCGGTAGAAATTAAAGCCCAGGGTTTTGATGCAGCATTGGTAGACAGGGTGCTAAAAATGGTAAACATGAATGAATACAAACGCAACCAGTTCTGCCCAATCATCCGGATATCCCCGAAAGCATTTGGCATCGGGAGGAGGTTACCTATTGTAGGCAAATACCTGGGTTGATCGTACCGGCGCGGGCTTTAGAGCAGCCTCCCCATAATTACAATGTACCACCGAAATACAAACTTCGCCCGTGCTTGCCCCCTGCGTGGAATTTTTATTTACAAAGGCCGATGAAAGATAAATTATTGTAGAATCACCACGCTATGGTTTTTGATCAAGGGCAGTTAATAACGAAGACGCCTATACGCTAAACAATAATAAATAGGAAAGGCTGCACATTCCCTGGTAATTTATTGCCGTCAATTGATTAATAGCGATCGATTATGTCTCCGGGGTAATATCGGCAAAGACAGTATCCGGCATTCGTTTCACCTGGCTCATGCTAATTTTAAAAACATTTGGGATCATAAAACATACAGCACAAGCTGCTTAGGATAAACGAGCCTGCTGGAAAATATAATTTTGGTTTTATGACGTATTACCTTTGACTCAAAAAGCAATGGAAGTAAAAAAAGATACTTTTACTATCAGTTCGGATAAATCTAAACTTGACATTCTGTACATTCATCGGTTTCTTTCCCGATCCTATTGGGCGGAAAACATACCCGTATCAATCGTTCAACGGTCCATTGACGGATCAGAATGTTTTGGTGTTTATGATGGGGGGTTGCAGGTTGGCTTTGCGAGAGTGATCACGGACAAATCCACGTTTGGCCACCTTGCTGATGTATTCATTGATGAAAAGTACCGGGGCCGGGGCTTATCAAAATGGCTGATGGAGGTAATTATGGCCCACCCTGACTTTCAGGGCTTCCGAAGCTGGCAGTTGGGAACCAAAGATGCTCATGGATTGTACGCTAAATTTGGTTTTACCCCAATAGATAATCCTGAACGTATCATGAGGAAGTATGATCCTGACGTTTACAAGATTAAAACTGATGAAACTGCGCGCCCTAAGTAATTTAACCTTAATGAAGATACGCGCGAAAAACAGTGAGTCAGACTATCCTCCTGGTGATTATAGTGGCGGCAAAAGTTTTTATTTCCCTGTAACACTTTTCAAATAGTGCGTTTAGGCGATAAAAGGTATTCAGGGATAAACAACAATTATCTTCACCAAGTAAATAAAGCGGCTCATTTTAATTCCGGGGATCGGGTTTGCACTCTTTTCCTGCTAAAGCCCGGTTCCATAAGCCAACGCCCCGCTTATCCCGCATTACTTCATTTGTATATTAACCAATATAGATATGCGCATTGGTCCGGATTCATTCGAATGCAATATCAAGCGTTAAATGCTTCCCTCGTTTTTTCACATACGAAACCATTCTTACTCCACTGAACAAACATTGCAACCCCGATGGTATTTCCCATTACACTTCGCTTATTAGTAATCCCATTTTATATACCAGGGTGTTTGCTGGGGCATTAGCCGTTGAGCAGTTGTGATAAACTGCCGATCAGGCATTTTAACCTTAGAATTAATGCAGGCTGGTTTTAACAGATTTTAACTACACTCATTTTTGTGGTAAAGTTTTTGTAATGGCATTGTTCGTATTTTCGCCGGCAGTGCACACGCTATCTTAAACAGGCTTTCTGTGTTTTAAAAAGCTTTACCGGTGATCCCTGTACCGTTTTTATCAGCAGGGATCTTAATTATTCTTAAATCTCCTGCCATAGAAAGGCCGGGGTAAATTTTTTTTATGCTCCAAACAGCT
>JBBJMD010000126.1:0-11836 GCA_037719925.1 Ferruginibacter sp. | reverse complement strand
CCGAATAATATTGCCGCTTTACAAGACTGTCTTTTTTTACATAAACCCGTACGATTTTTTTGTTGCGGATGGTTTTGATCTTCTCTATATCACCGTTCTTTACCATTTCGGTAAATTTTACCCAATCAGTTTCCACCCCCGTACTCCTGGTGCCATTAAAAAGATTATATCCTACAATAGCTGCAAATACAAGGCCGTATACCCAGTAAATATTAAAACGGTTTTTGTTCTTGGATTGATCGTCGCCGGTGGGTGGAATATTATTAGGATTTGGTTTCCTGTTAGTTTCTAATTTCTTATCTTCTGCCATAACTGCTTGCTTACAATATTTATTTTTATTTTGCTATCGTTCCCGATAATATTTGGATTAGTCTCTGTGTTCAGTCATGGGGGCATCGCTCCACATTTCTTCCAGCTGATAAAATTTACGGGGTTCTGGCAGCATGATATGCACAACAACATTTACGTAATCTATCAGGATCCATTGTTGTGCCTGGCGGCCTTCATGTTTGTAGGCGGCTTCCCCGCATTTCAATTTTACATCTTCTTCAACAAAGTCTGCAATTGCCTTTAACTGTGTGTTGTTACTTGCTTCGCAAATGATGAAAAAATCAGTTACGGCTTCGGGGATTTTACGCAGATCCAGACTCACTATATTTTCGCCTTTTTTTTCCTGGATGGCATTGATGATGGCCTTAAAAATTTTGCTGTTTTTATTGAGCTTCTTAATAGTACTCTTTTTCCGATTGGCCAACAATGTAAGATTGTTCAAATTATTCCTGTTTTAATTAACTTTTCATGGATTTCCATGGTTGCTGGTGCGGTTACATGTATTAACTTTTGTTATTTGGTTAACAGCGTGTAGCTTGCAAATGTCCTCAAAAGTACTACTTCTTTATCAATCGTTGCTTTCATGCAAACAACCGGTTCTTCCTTAGTAATTTTAAAGCAGGTAGACAGTACCAACAACTATGCCATGGCAAAGGTTCATGCAGGAATGGCGAAACACGGGGATGGGTGGTTTTGCAGCCATCAAACGGAGGGTAAAGGACAGCGGGGAAAAGTATGGCTGACGGGTGCAGGTAAAAACATAGCGCTGAGTGTAATATTGAACCCAAAACAGCTCAACATCAACCATCCGTTCCCATTGTTAATGGCTGTTGCACTTGCGTCATTCGATTTTTTTAGTAGATATGCAGGCGATGAAACGCGTATCAAATGGCCTAATGATATTTACTGGCGTGACAGAAAGGCAGGAGGAGTATTAATCGAAAATCAATTCACAGGTGCTGAATGGAAATGGGCCGTAGTAGGTATCGGGATCAACATCAACCAGGCGCAATTTGATGCTACATTGAAAAACCCCGTATCCCTGGTTCAAATTACAGGAAAGCATTTTAACCTGGAAGGGCTAGCCAAAAAATTACATGCATTCATCCTCGCAAGAAGCAATGAACTTTTAACAAAACCCTATGATACTTTACTCAGGGAATATAACCTGCACCTGTACAAAATACAAGAATCAGTAAGATTAAAAAAAGACAATATGGTTTTTGAGACTTTGATTACAGGTGTTACCCCGAAGGGACAGTTAATTACAAAGGATGCCATAGAAAGGCATTTTGATTTTGGTGATGTGGAGTGGATGAACACTTAATCTCACTGGCATCTAAATGACTCTCTTAACCTGGCTAACCTGGTAGCTTTGACCCCGGGAAACGTTACATTCAAAATGTCGAGAAGCTTACGTAGGAATCAGTGAACAGGGCCGGTTGCGCAAAACAGGGCAATTTTACGGCAGGCTATTGATGATCTCTTCAGCGTGTTGTTTGTTCCGGGGTTTTAGAAATATCTTTTGTATGATCCCTTTGGCATCTATCAGAAAAGTAGTGCGGTAAACTCCCATGTAGGCGCGGCCATATAATTGCTTCTCGCCCCACAACCCGTATTTATCAATTATTTTATGATCCGGATCCGAGATCAGCGTAAAGGGAAGATCATATTTAGCCTCAAACTTTTTATGCTTCTTTTCTTCATCCGGGCTTATACCCAGCACCGTAAACCCATGCTGGCTTAAAAGACCGAAATTATCCCGGAGGTTACAGGCTTGTACCGTGCAGGTGGGCGTGTCGTCTTGCGGGTAAAAGTATAGTACAATTTTTTTCCCCTTCAGATCTGATAAGGTAACCAGCTCTCCATTTTGATCTCTGCCGCTGAATGAAGGGGCTTTCTGGCCTTCAGTTAATGTTGTCATTAGAAGTTGATTTGATTAGCAATTTTACGGTGGTACTGCCTCCTTTAATCATTAAACTTGTACGATCATAACTTAAAATATTACCTCGTAAAATGATAGGTACGCTCCGTTTTATTACCCACACAATCTTCCACACTTATCTTTAATTCATGACGGCCCGGGGGGCAATATTCATCAAACCTATAAATAAACGTACTTCCCTTATCGTTGCTGAAACGAATCCAGTTTCCATCCAGGGAAGCGCTAAAGTTTTCCAATTCTTTTGTATTGTCCCTGATGACAAATGCAATGCGATTTAGTTTCGCGGCATTTATCCCGTCCCTGAAGCCAAGAGGAATAATTGTTGGGGGAAGGGTGTCCTGCAATAAATGAAAATATCCAAAGGCCCGGAAACTTGATTGGTACCAGGAAGTTTCCGCTCCCATGGTAACGGGAAAAGCTTTTGCATACTCATGCTTATCCTGCCAATAACGGTGCATTACCATTTTACCAGGATACGCGTTCTGGAGGTTTTTTATTCTGACAGGGAATATTCGGTGGACCGGCACATTGCCATTATGCAATTGGAAAATGGTGAATCCACTTGCCGGAGTTATTTCATTGTATCTAAACCTGATTGCATCATACAAGGCATCTTCAGGAAGGTAAAAACTGATATGGCTGTTTTCAAAAACATTAATGAACCCAGGATGAAATTCATCAGCCAGGGGCGGCGGGGCCTCTAGTTGTACGTTGGATTGTGCGGCTGGAGCTAATTGAACGCGGAATTGTAAAACGGAAGTATTGCCCGCAGCATCCTTAACAACTATTTTTATTGCGTGAACGCTGTCATCATTGATATCAATGACGCCATCGCCCGAGAAATCATTGTAGACTCCCGGCGGGTAGCCCGGAAGCCTGCTCAGGTGCTGTACATAAGAGCCACCGCTGTTACGTAATTTGTAATCGATATGGGCATTCAGATACCGGGTTTCATCATAACTGATACTATTAATCCGGAACCCGCATACGGGAGATTCATTGTGGAACAGAACTGCCTCGCTGATACCATTTCGGTTTGTAGAACCTGTGTACCGGTCATAAGCGGTGATTGCGAAACTCAAGTTACCCGTTGTTGTTAAAAGCACGCCGGGTACCGTAGTATACATTCCCTTTATTTTTTTAAAGGGTAAAATTTCGCTCTGTTCAAAGACGCTGGTGTTCCTGTCATATACGGCTAAACGCAATATATCCAGGGCGATATTATCCGCCAGCGGAAACCCGAACAATAGCGGGTTCAATACTTTATCCGTTGGGGTATCCCTGATCTCAAAATGCAGGTGAGGGCCCTGTGAGCCGCCGGTATTGCCGCTGAACGCAATGAACTGGCCCTTTTTTACAGTGAACAAGCCGGCAGGGATATCTAAGAATGTTTCCCAGCTTTTTAGTTGGTATTGGCGTAGTGTAATGTATGCTTCAAGGGGTGGATCAAAGTTATTTAAATGCGCGTAAACGGTCGTAAGCCCATTGGGATGGTTGATATAAATGCACCTTCCAAAGCCGAAGGGCTCAATTTTTACTTTGGCGATATAGCCATCTGCCGCTGCAAGTACGGGCCTGTTTTCTTTCTGGTCAGTTCTGCAATCGAGGCCCATATGATAATGGTTGGGCCTTAGTTCTCCAAAATTAGCAGCCAGACCCTTTTTGGCATCAACAGGCCAGGTAAAATATTGTTGCGGATAATTTAAGGCGGGAAAGATCTGTGCAGGCGAGTTTGTAGTTAGCAGTACCAGGGATATCAGCGCAGCGATTATTCTTCCGGGCATGTTGTGGTTTAAAAAAAAGCAAATTTAATTGATATAGCTATCTAAATTCCACTATTGCAAAATCACCAGGCAGGTGCACGTAAGGCTGAGGTCTGCTTCATCAAATTACCTCCATTCTAAAGCTGCTGTTTTTTCAATACTTTTGCACGCCAATAAACGGGCAAATATATTATGCCAAGAGACAATTCAATAAAATCTGTTTTAATTATAGGTTCAGGGCCAATTGTAATCGGGCAGGCCTGTGAATTTGATTATTCAGGAACGCAGGCAGCGAGGAGTATCCGGGAAGAAGGGGTTAAAGTAATTTTAATTAACAGTAACCCTGCAACGATCATGACTGACCCGATGATGGCCGACAGGGTTTACCTGTTGCCGTTGACGGTAGAAAGCATTGAACAGATACTGGATGAGAATGAAATTGATGCGGTTTTGCCTACTATGGGCGGGCAGACAGCGCTAAATCTTTGTAAGGAAGCAGACGAACTGGGTGTATGGGAAAAATACAATGTTAAGCTGATCGGTGTGGATATCAAAGCGATCGATAAGGCAGAGGACCGTGAAAAATTCCGCAACTGGATGATCCAAATGGGGATAGCGGTTTGCCCGGCCAAAACGGCCAATTCCTTTTTGGAAGGTAAGGAATTTGCGCAGGAAATCGGTTTTCCACTGGTGATACGCCCGTCATTTACCCTCGGTGGAACCGGGGCGGAATTGTATTTAAAAAGATGAACTGGATGAGGCGCTTAATAACGGCCTAACAGCTTCACCCATCCACGAAGTGCTTGTTGAAAAGGCGGTGCTGGGATGGAAAGAATTTGAGCTGGAACTATTAAGGGACCTGAATGATAATGTGGTAATTATATGCGGGGTTGAAAATTTTGATCCCATGGGCGTGCACACGGGTGATAGCATAACGGTTGCGCCAACAATGACCCTCAGCGATACCGCTTACCAGGAAATGCGCAACACTGCTATCCGCATGATGCGCGACCTCGGGAATTTCGCGGGCGGCTGTAATGTACAGTTTGCTATAAATCCGCAAACGGAAGAGCTGATCGTAGTTGAGATAAATCCCAGGGTAAGCCGCTCTTCTGCCCTGGCAAGCAAGGCGACAGGTTATCCCATAGCCAAAATTGCCGCTAAGCTCGCGCTTGGTTTCTACCTTGATGCATTGAAGAACCAGATCACCCAATCCACATCGGCTTATTTTGAACCCGCGCTGGATTATGTGATTGTAAAGATTCCGCGCTGGAACTTTGATAAATTTAAAGGCGCCAATGATACACTCGGCTTCCAGATGAAAAGTGTTGGAGAGGTAATGGCGATCGGCAGGAGCTTTGCCGAAGCCGTGCAAAAGGCCTGTCAGAGCCTGGAGAACGAAGCCGTGGGCCTCGGGTATTATGGTAAAAGTTTAATGCATGCGGATGAACTGATCGAATATATTAAAATCCCCAAATGGGACCGGATATTCAGAATTAAAGACGCGTTGATGGCAGGCGCCAGTATTAAACGAATTTGTGAAAGCACTGGTATTGACCGCTGGTTTATTTACCAGATACAGAAGATCTGCGATTGTGAAAAACAGATCGCGAAATATGATCTTAAAACACTCCCTGATGATTTATTAAGAGATGCCAAAGTGCTAGGCTTCAGCGATGAACAGATCGTTCGCATCATGAATGAAGAAAATGCGGAACTGATCTATGAAAGAAGAAAAGAAATGGGGCTCACCCGCGTATTTAAAATGGTAGATACCTGCAGTGCTGAATTTGAAGCTAAAACCCCCTATTTCTATTCAACTTTTGAACAGGGACAAGCCGATCCCAATAACCAGCTGGGTACCGGGCTGGAGCCTAACGAATCAAAAGTGTCTTCAAAAAAGAAGATCATTGTGCTCGGTTCGGGCCCCAACAGGATCGGCCAGGGGATTGAATTTGATTATTGTTGTGTACATGGTTTACTGGCTATCAGGGAAGCAGGTTACGAATCGATCATGGTTAACTGTAACCCCGAAACCGTTTCTACGGATTTTGATATTGCCGATAAATTATATTTTGAGCCCGTATTCTGGGAACACCTCTGGGAAATCGTGGAGCATGAAAAGCCCGAGGGTGTGATCGTGCAACTGGGAGGGCAAACGGCTCTGAAACTTGCGCGCCGCCTGCACGAAAAAGGCATACGGATAATCGGTACTTCTTTTGATAACATGGATATCGCCGAAGACAGGGGCCGGTTCAGCGATATGCTGAAAGAGTTAAAAATTCCTTATCCGAATTATGGCACAGCGTTCAATACAGATGAAGCTATTGAAGTTGCCAAGTCGGTGGGGTACCCTGTGCTCATCAGGCCAAGTTATGTGTTGGGCGGTCAACGGATGCGTATCGTATTGAATGATGAGGAACTGGAAAAAGGCGTCCTGAGCCTTATTAAACATTTACCCGGAAATAAAATTTTGATCGATCATTTTTTAGACAGGTGCCAGGAAGCGGAGATCGACGGTATTTTTGACGGGGACGATTTTCATGTGATGGGTTTAATGGAGCATATCGAACCTGCCGGTATCCACAGCGGTGACAGCAATGCCGTTTTACCTGAGTTCAATTTAACTCCACTGGTGGTGCATACCATGGAAGAATATGCAGAAAAGATCGCCCGTTCACTTAATATTCTCGGGCTGATCAATATCCAGTTTGCTATAAAAGATGGCAATGTGTTTGTGATCGAAGCAAATCCAAGAGCCAGCCGTACCACGCCGTTCATAGCGAAAGCATACCAGATTCCGTACCTCAATATTGCCACCAAGGTAATGATGGGCGTAGCTAAAATAAAAGATTTTACCTATGAAAAAAAGCTGAAAGGCTTTGCCATTAAAGAACCTGTTTTTTCTTTTAATAAATTCCCGGGTGTCAATAAAGAATTAGGTCCAGAGATGAAGAGTACCGGTGAGGCTATCCGTTTCATAAAAGATCTCCGGGATCCCTACTTCAGGCAACTGTATAAAGAACGTAGCATGCATTTAAGCAAATAGCCTTTAATCCTAATGGAGAAGAACCATGGATTGTAAATTTCTTGTTCCGGTTTTTGTACCTTATTGAAAAACTCTCGCAAAAACATAAGCCGGGTTTGAGTTGGCATCAACGCTTCTGTATGTTATGTTAATTTTTATGCGCCAGGAATAGTTCTAAATGGCCAAATGCTATATTTGACCATGAGGCTAGCGCGGCATTCGAGCATCACCATCCCAATCATTTTGGAGGAATGTAAAAGCTGGGGAATCATATTTTGCGATCCTGCCAATTACTTTTATCATTCATTGGCATATATGTTGGTATTAAGGTTACAATCCAACAAATGTTTTTTCCTAAAATTATTCTAAAGCAATGTGAGCAGGCTTCATTAAATTTTTTTAAAATGAATAAATTTCGGTGGCTGGTATTGCTTTATTTATTGACAAATGATGTTGGTGTTCTGGCCTATCCCGCAAAAAAATTATTGAAGGGTCAGCATTACGCGGATGTTACAGCCTTTTCTAACCGGGTTGTGAACGTTAAAAAAGCCGGGAGTTTTGGATATTCCCTTAATGTTGCAATGCCGCTTCCGGCGCAAAAAACTTCGCATGGAAATCTTACCGACAGTCTGCCCAAAACTGTTAATGACACCGTTATTATACCTTTTGAATACCAGCAATCCTCTTTGTATTATCCCTATACGTTTAGTTTAATGGATAGCGTTGCCAAAATTTTGCTGACAAATGAATTGGTTACCCTCTCTATTGACGGTTATTCATATATGGATGAAGCGGATGAAAATATTTGTTACTGGCTTTCGGTTAACCGGGCATTATCTGTTAAATATTATGTGATGGGAAGGGGCGTTGATAGTACCAGGATTATGACGGTTGAGGGCCGGAGCAACCTCCGTTCGATTCAGCAGAAGGCTAAGAAGGAAATGCTTAAGTTCCATTGCACTGCCGAAATCATACTTAATTATCCTCTTCCTGATTCAATCATTGCAATCCAGGACACTGATGAAGATGGCATCACAGATGGGGAAGACAGTTGCATAAATGAATACGGCGAAAAAGCGCACAATGGCTGCCCGGATAAGAATGCGATCATCGTACCCTTTAAATCACAGCAGGCAGCCCTGGTTTCAATGACCTACAAAGTATTGGACAGCGTGGTAGCAATATTACACAAGGAACCTTTGCTGACTATTTCCATAGAAGGACATGCGTATAAAAAGGAAGGGGTTGAAACCTTGTGCGAGCGCCTCGCTGCAGAAAGAGCCGATATCGTTAAAAGATACCTGATGACCCGCAATATCCCTGCATCAAGAATCGAATCAGTAAAAGGGTTTAGCAATTTACGTCCCCTGAATGCTGGTAGAAATTCCTGGGAAATAATACGGAACTCAAGGGCTGAAATATTTTTTACCCCTCATTAAACAACTTCATTAAAGTCCGGGTGTTATCAAAACCTCCGTTGTTTTTCTTTCATTTTAGTGGTGCATTCAACATGCAATAATTGCTTCAGGGTATTACTTTAACAGGTGCATATTCCTTACACCTTTCCTTTTTGGAAAAAGGCCCCCTTTGTAAGATTGCTGGTCCCTTTGTTAACCGGCATTCTTTTACAATGGTATTGGCAGCTGCCGTTGCATGCAATACTCATTACCAGCCTGGTCCCTTTGGTTGGGTATTGTTCATTTTTTTTATTTTCACCCGGCACAAGGTTCATGCTTCGTTCCGCACAGGGCGCCCTTTTACAAATATTATTAGTGTGCCTTGGCCTGGTGGTTACCTGGCAAAAAGACATCCGGCACAACAGGGAATGGTATGGTAATTTCTACCAGCAAGGAGACTTGTTGATGGTAAGGATAGATGAGCCCCTGATAGCAAAACCAAAGTCTTTTAAAGCGAACGGCGTGGTAGAAGCTGTTATTCACAATCATACTATCCTGCCTTGTAAGGGAAAAATACTGGTATATTTTTCCAGGAACAATAACGGGGACTCCACCCGGCACTCCTTACAATATGGAGATAAAGTTTTGATCCATAAAAATATCCAACGGATAAATAATTCCGGCAACCCCGGGGCCTTCAACTACCCGCGTTATGCCGCCTTTCAGCAGGTATTCCACCAGGTTTTTTTAAAAGAAAAAGATTGGAAGAAAACCCACTATTCAGCGCGAAATGCATTTTATACATTCCTTTTCAAAGCCAGGGATGAGATCTTGCAGGTGCTTCGGAAAAGTATTGGAGGTAAGGACGAATTAGGGATCGCCGAGGCATTACTGATCGGGTATACCCTCGACCTGGATAAAGACCTGGTGCAGGCATATAGCAATACCGGTGTGGTGCATATCATCGCCATTTCCGGTATGCACCTGGCTTTGATCTATTTCTTATTGGTCCAGGTATTTAAAAAGATACCCATTCTTAACAGGTCAGGGTTATTACAGGTGGTGCTGATCCTTACCTGCCTTTGGATCTTCGCACTGCTTACAGGGGCGTCCGCTTCTGTGCTAAGAGCGGCTGTTATGTTTTCTTTTATAACTATAGGAGCAAATTTTAAAAAACGTTCTTCTATATATAATTCCCTTGCCGCTGCTGCTTTTTTGATGCTTTGTTATAATCCTTACTTTTTGTGGGATGTGGGTTTTCAGTTGTCATACCTTGCGGTGATAAGTATTATCGTTTTTCAACAACCTGTTTACAACTGGTGGTATATAAAAAATAAATGGGCTGAGAAGATATGGAAACTCGCAGCCGTTTCATTATCCGCCCAAATACTGACCTTTCCTGTCTGCATTTACTATTTTCACCAGTTTCCCAATTTTTTCCTGTTCACCAATATTATTGCGATCCCTTTATCGGGCATCATCCTGTATACTGAAATAGGGTTGATTGGATTTTCATGGATCCCTATTGCCCATACTTTGGGCGGGAAGCTGGTGGCTTGGCTCATATCGCTGATGAACCAAACCGTTCTTTGGGTTAACAAACTACCATTCTCGGTGTCCGATGGCATCCCGTCCACGGTATTATCCACCTGCCTGTTGTATGGTGTAGTAATAGGGGTAGGTGCATGGCTCATGAGTAAAAGCCGCAGCATGCTTTATTGGGCTTTGACCTGCCTGCTTGCATTTGTGCTGACCGGAGCTTATGAAAATTGGCAAATTGAAAATCAGCAGCGTATAGTCGTCTATAATATCCAACAGCACCAGGCAATTGATATTATCTATGGCACTCATTTTCATTTTATTGGCGACAGTGTTTTATTGCAGGATGCCGGCGTTCAGAATTTTATCCTTCGGCCTGCCCGTATAGCTTCCCAATTGAATAAACATGACCGTAAGCTGAAGAACTTCTTTCAACAAAGTTTGTTTTACCAGTTCAATAATACAAGGTTCCTGCTGATCGATCGCCCCACCTCATTTGAGATTCCCAAACAAAAAATAGCTGTTGATCTTATTATTATTTCAAAAAACCCTGCAGTAAGTATTGCGCAACTGGCAAATGTTTTCGATTGCAGGCAATTCATTTTTGACGCATCTAACAGTTTGTGGAAAATCGAAAAATGGCAGAAAGACTGCGAAGAATTACATTTGCGCTCTTATTCAGTTCCGGTAAAAGGAGCATTTGTCTGGGATATCAAAAAATGAGTTTGGGAAGTATTGGTACAGGGGTTCTAAATATCAATTTTTCCTCATAAAAATAATGGTACATAAAAACCTTAATGATAAATTAAATAACAGGTATGCAAAAGAAAATTGGTTCGGCGCTTATTTCCGTGTTTTACAAAGACGGGTTGGAAAATATAATAAAAGACTTGCACCAGCTCGGCGTAATTATTTATTCTACGGGAGGTACCCAGCAATTTATAACATCACTACAGGTGCCTTGTGTTGCTGTTGAGTCGCTAACCACTTATCCTTCTATATTAGGTGGCAGGGTAAAAACGCTGCATCCGTCTGTATTTGGGGGTATACTGGGCAGAAGGGATAATGAGGCGGACATACAGGAAATGAAAGCTTTCAATATCCCGGAAATTGACCTTGTGATTGTCGACCTGTACCCTTTCGAGGAAACGGTGGCCTCAACTAGCGAGGAGAAATTAATAATTGACAAGATTGATATAGGTGGCCCCTCCATGATACGCGCCGCCGCCAAAAATCATAAAGACGTTGTTGTGATCGCTGCAAAAAAGGATTATGCATTACTGGAGGAAATTTTAACCGATCAAAAAGGTGAAACTACGCTGCAGCAGCGCCGCATGTTTGCTATGAAGGCATTTGATGTTTGTACCGGTTATGATATGGCGATTTCCAACTACTTCAATCATACCGAATTTGTTAACCCCTTTGATAAGGAAAATAATGCCCTGCGGTATGGTGAAAATCCTCACCAGCAGGGAGTATTTCATGGCAATCTCCACGAAATATTCGATAAGCTACATGGCAAAGAATTATCCTATAATAACCTCGTTGATGTAGACGCAGCCATCCAACTCATCAATGAATTTAAAGTGTTACCAACTTCCGCGGATACGACGGTTACGTCCGGCGGTGGAAATCCAGGTGAAGCCGTTTTTGCGATCATCAAGCACACGAATGTATGCGGTATTTCTTCCCGGAAATCTTTAAAAGATGCATGGGATGCCGCGCTGGCGGGCGATCCGGAAAGTGCCTTTGGTGGCGTGTTGGTTTGTAACGCACCCGTTGATAAAGCAACTGCTGAGGCGATCGCAGAAATATTTTTTGAAGTGCTGATAGC
>JBBJMD010000022.1:0-33363 GCA_037719925.1 Ferruginibacter sp. | reverse complement strand
CTTTTCTCAATCAAAAATTATGGAGCATGTTAATATGAAGTAATCTTTTCTCTGTGGAATCGCTTACTATCGGGGACCCATACCCGAAGAAGAGTTTTGGGACGCGGACTTCAAAAAAATGCAGGAGATGGGGTTTAACAGCGTCAAATTTCTTGTGCAATGGCGATGGTCGCATATTAAGGAGAATGAATTTTATTTTGAAGACTTTAAAAAACTACTCGTCATCGCTGAAAAATATGGGATCGGAATTACCCTCAATAATTTGTTCGATGTTTCGCCCCACTGGCTGTTTGACAAATATCCCGATGCAAGACAGGTAATGAATAATGGTCACACGGTGCAGCCTTATGCTGTAGGGCATCGGAATATCGGTGGCCACCCGGGACCATGCTATAATCACCCGGGAGCAAAAAATGAAAGGGTTAAATTTTTAACGGCTGCCGTTAAGCAGTTAAAAAATTATCCGGCACTCCATATGTGGGATATCTGGAACGAACCGGAACTATCCTATTCGCAGCGATCGCCCATTGATGCAGAGCGGCTGGTTTGTTATTGCCCGCATTGCGAAAAAAAATTCAAAACGTATCTTGAAAAAAAATATGGTTTGCTGTCGCAATTAAACAACCGGTGGGGACGCAACTATCCCGATTGGGCACATGTGGAAATGCCAAGGACTTCAAATACATATCTCGATTTTATCGACTGGAGAGAATTTCACACACATACCATTACTGAAGAAGCGGCCTGGCGCATCAGGTTGGTGAAAGAACTGGACCCTGCGCGGCCAGCCTTTCTGCACGTGGTTCCCAATACGATGAATCCGTTCAATGCCATTACAACTTCCACGGACGATTTTGATGTTGCTTCCCTGTGTGATGTATTTGCAGCCACTATGAATGCCGGCCCGCTATTTACTCCGCAGGTGGTGTCCGCTGCCCGGGGCAAGATCTGTTACAATGTGGAAATTCATATAAATGGAGGTAGTACGGGATCACATCAAAAGGTGTTACACCTGCAGGATCTTTTGCTGAACCTTGTTCCTCAACTTGGCCTGGGTATTAAAGGATTTGTATTCTGGCAGTTTCGTCCCGAAGTACTGGGTGCCGAATCGCCTGCATGGGGATTGGTAAATTTAGATGGATCTGACCGCGAAGTAACAAGGGCTACGCGGGAATTCTGGAAAATAATTCAATCCTATGTTCCGGCACTTTTGGAAAGCAAGCCGCCAGTGCCTTCCATTGGTATCTGGAAAAGCAGGAAGAATGAAGTTTTTCATTACTGCATGGACAATAGTTTAAACAACCTGATCGAGAATGTGTACGGGTATGCCAATACATTGTACTGGAACAGTTATGCCTATCGCTACATCTCAGGCGACATGCTTGAAAAAGAAGAGATCGGGGATCTGAAAGTGCTGATCATGCCATCGGCCTATTATCTTACGCAGCCCGGGGCAGACGCATTGGCCAAATGGGTAAAAGCAGGAGGAGTGCTGATCGCGGAAGCGCACCTGGGTGGTTACAATGGCACAACGGGAAGGCATAGCCGAAAAATGCCGGGATGCGTTTTAAGTGAAGCATTTGGAATAAAGGAAGAAGTGACTACGGCAGCCGTTCACCTACCAATAAGCGACGCGATGGCCTTTACCATAAACCCGGATGCGCACACAAAAAAAGCAAAAGAATCGGGCGCTATGAAGAGCGGCAAACATTATCCCATTCGGAAAACGGATGGCAAAGATATCTGGGCCGCAATACGATATGCTGAATTATCGGGAAATAATATTACTGTTGAAGGATATTTTGAAAAAGACAAACCTTGCGCTGTTTCGGCAGCGGTTGAAAAAGGATATGTATATTATTATGCAACCAACCTTGGAAGCGGCGCAGCCGTCAGCAATGAAGGTCTGCTTGAACTGATCGAACGCGCCTGTACCAGGGCAGGGGTGCAAAAAACGCTCCGGGTATCAGGCAGTGAAAACAGTAAGTTGCGCACAGATATCCTGGTGCGTGATAGCCAGGTTCAATTTATTACGTTGCAAAACAGTGCCAGCAATCAGCTATCCGTTTCCTTATCCGGTGAAGGAACCTATAAAGGATTGTTTACCGGGATGCAACTGGCACTTAAAAGCGATACAAAACTTGAATTGCCACCAGGTTTTATAGACTTATTTGTAAGAGTATAGTGGCAGAACAATATCATTTATATTTCATAGGAAGGATCACTTTAAACCAATATATGACGCCTGCTTTTAAAATAATACTATTCGGTTGCTTTACTTTTTGTACTGTGCATCACCTGTACGCCCAGCAGAAGAAAGACCGGCTGGATATTCCCGATGAACTGATCACGACCGCTTATGAAAAAGCTGCTACACAAAACGTGCTCGCCGCCGTTAACCCGGCTATTTTTGAAGGTTATTTTTCTGTTTGCGCCGATGGTGTGGGCTTTGGTTATGGCAATACTTATCCTTCGTTGGACGGTCACCAGATGAGCGACGCACTACTCTGGCTGGGCCGGGAGGATGTTGTGAAAGCCAACTGGGCTTATGTCAAAAAATTTCAGAAGGCAAAAGGAGAATTACCGCTTGCAATCATACCGGACGAAGCAGGGAATAATATTGGTCCGGTAGGCTTCCAGTCTGCTGTGGACCCCAATGGAGGTTTATATAAACACTGGGTACCCGGTGACCCCCTGAGGGCATTGGCCGGCGTTACATACATCCAGAATGCCGACATTATTTTCCGCTTTACACAAGACCAGCACTGGCTATCGCAACAATTACCGTCTGTCAACCTCACGGCCAGTTACCTGGTTTCGATGATAACGAGTGAGGGTGCGGTTGCCGGTGCCGGGTATTATGTGGAGCGACCCACCCGCATTGAGTATGACGGCGTATCGCAGTGCCATGTTGCAGATGCATTCTATCGCCTTTCTGCGCTCAATAAAATTGCAGGTAACAATAACGAAGTACTAAAATACCTGCAGCTGGCAAAACTGGTTGAAACGAATTTTCGCAACAACTTTTGGGTAAAGGATCATTTCGCCGAATACATACATCACAAAAAGGTATTGTTGCAAGTCATGGGCTAACGGATGTGGACTGGAGTTCCATCGCAACGGGTACGGCTACTGCAGCTCAACAGGCGATCCTTTGGCCGCAATTAAAAAACGAGCGGCGTTTTTACTATAACGGGATGCCTACCGGCATAGCCACGTTGCCCGGGACGTATGAAAAATGGGAGACCACTTATGCGGACAACCAGGACCTGGCGGCAATGGGGCGGGTGTGGTATATCGAAGCATGGGCGCGTACCAGGATGTACGACGGCAAAGGGCTGATCGAAACGATCCGGAGGGTATGTAAAGAAGGCAGGGATAGCGGTTATTACTGGCGGGAGCGATACAACGCCAAAGGCGGTTACGGTGCGAAAAAATATAATGAGTATCCAGCCAACCTGGTAAGGATCATACAGCGTTTTTTGCTGGGTGTAGAACATGAGCTGGATGGAACGCTGTCTATTGCCCCAACGGTTCCTGAAGCATTTTGGAAAGCCGGCTTTGGTCAAACACTATCATGGAGCGGCCGCAGCATTTCTTACAAGATGGTGCGGGATGGTATCAAAGGAACTTATTCAGGCGTGGACACACAAAAGCTTGCTGTGCGTTTTGAGTTATTATTCAAAGGGAAAAAGATAAAAGCCGTGATCAACGGTAAAGATGTTGCTGCAACAACAAAAGATGACCGGGTTGCCATTGTTCTTCCAGGAGCATCCGCTGGTAACAACTGTGATTTTGAGATCAAACTATATTAATAGTTTTAACAACTTGAATATATGAGTTGGTTACCAGGGTAGTAAGTTGAAAGGATGACATTCCAGTTGGCATAATCGCACTTTTAGTAATTGTTACTTTGATTTTTAACAGGAATAACGATCAATGCATGAACCATAATTGTATTTATATGAAAAAAATATTTTCAATTTGTTTCCTTGCGGGTTCTGTAATTTGTTTTGGCCAGGTGGCTGAAGAAGCAAAGGATCCGGTGGAATATGTGAGTCCGTTGATTGGTTCCGATTCAAAAGTAGACCTGTCAAATGGCAATACCTACCCGGCCATCGCTATGCCATGGGGTATGAATTTCTGGACACCGCAGACCGGTAAAGCAGGAGATGGATTTATTTATGTATACAATGCAGACAAAATCCGGGGATTCAAACAAACCCACCAGGCAAGCAACTGGATCAATGATTACGGGCAATTTGCTTTGATGCCCGGTACAGGTAAAATAAAGTTTGACGAAGACGAGCGGGCTAGCTGGTTTTCTCACAAATCCGAAATATCAAAACCTTATTATTACAGCGTTTACCTGGCCGAACCCGGAGTTAATACCGAGATCACTGTTACCGAAAGAGCCGCTGCATTTCAATTTACCTTCCCGCGAACGGATAGTTCGTATTTAGTGATCGATGCGCTGGACAATGGCTCCTATGTAAAGATCATCCCTGGGGAAAATAAGATCATTGGTTATACAACCAAGAATACAGGGTCTGTACCCGACAGTTTTAAAAATTATTTTGTGCTGTATTTCTCCAAACCTTTTTCAGGCACCTCGGTTTTCAGCGGAACAAATCTGCAAAACAATTCACTGGAAAATCTTTCGGTTCATGCCGGCGCGGTGGTCCGGTTCAAAACTCAACAGGGGGAAAAAATATATGTACGGGTTGCTTCGTCATTTATAAGTCCGGATCAGGCAGAGTTAAATTTACAAGAAATAGGTTCCGATGATTTTGAAACGGTAAAGCAACGATCAAGAACTGCCTGGAACAAAGAATTGAGCCGGGTAAAAATCAAGGGCGCGACAGCAGAGCAGGCCGCCACTTTTTATTCATGCCTGTACAGGACGATGCTTTTCCCCAGGAAATTTTATGAAATAGATGCGGACAAAAAAATAGTCCATTATAGCCCTTTCAACGGCAAGGTGTTACCCGGATATATGTTTACCGACAACGGTTACTTTGATACTTTTCGTGCCTTGTTCCCGTTATTGAGTATCACTTACCCCGAACTGTATGCGCAGATACTCGAAGGCATGTCCAATGCGTATAATGAAAGCGGCTGGCTTCCGGAGTGGACGAGCCCGGGCCATCACCGGCATGTCACTTTCGGTGCCTATTCTGCAGCCATTATTTCCGATGCATATGTGAAAGGGATCCGCGGATACAATATCGATACTTTATACCAGGCCATTTTAAAAAATACGGTAAACGAACCGCCAAAATCGATCTCATCTGTGGGGCGGCTTGGTGTAACTTATTATAACCAAATGGGTTATGTGCCTTATGATATCAATGTGAAGGAAAATACTGCACGTACCCTGGAATATGCTTATCTTGATTTTACAATCTACCAGTTGGCCAAGGCACTTGGCCGCCCTAAAAATGAGATCGGGCTTTTTGCGAAACGTTCCCAAAATTACCGCAATCATTTTGACTCTTCCACTTTTTTAATGCGCGGAAAGAATAAAGATGGCCGGTTTCAATCTCCCTTTAACCCTTTTAAATGGGGAGATGCTTTTACCGAAGGCAATAGCTGGCATTATACCTGGGCAGTTGTGAACGATGTGCAGGGCCTTATAGATCTTATGGGCGGCAAAAGAAAATTTGTTGCTAAACTCGATTCTGTTTTTACCCTGCCCCAGGTGTATGACGATAGCTATTATGGGAAAGTGATCCACGAGATAAGAGAGATGCAGGTGGCCAACATGGGGCAGTACGTGCATGGCAACCAACCGATGCAGCATGTTAGTTATTTGTATAACTATGCCGGCGAACCCTGGAAAACACAGTTTTGGGTGCGTGAAATAATGAACCGCTTATACAATTCCTCGCCACAAGGGTATTGCGGTGACGAGGACACTGGACAAACATCTGCCTGGTATATTTTTTCCGCACTGGGCTTTTACCCTGTTGCACCGGGTACGGATCAGTATGTGTTTGGGGCGCCTTTGTTTAAGCAGGTTTCAATCGAACTGACCAATGGAAAAAAAATAATAATTAATGCGAATAAAAACAGCGCCGGCAATCGGTATATTTCCGGCCTGGCTGTTAATGGAAAACAATATGCAAAAAACTGGATAAGTCACGCTATGCTGGTGAAGGGTGTCACATTGGATTTTGAAATGGCGCCGAAACCCAATAAGAAAAGAGGGATTGCAAATGTAGACGCACCATATTCCTTTTCGCCTGCCAAATAACATTGCAGGGATACGGCCGGAAAGAAAATAGTCATAAAACCATCTCCAGACCTTTAATAGCGATATGCACTATGTCATCCATCCAGAATAATAGATTTCTAATCGTCATAACAGTGGTCGCTTCTCTTGGTGGCTTACTGTTTGGTTTTGATATCGCGGTAATATCCGGCGTATTGCCTTTTGTACAAAAACAATTTTCATTGTCTGCGGTAGAAGAAGGCTGGTTTGTAACTTCTGCTTTGATCGGGGCTGTTGCCGGCGTTGCTTTTTCAGGTGAATTGAGTGACCGGTATGGACGAAAAAAGTTGCTGGTACTGTCTGCCTTGCTTTTCTTTTTTTCTGCGCTGGGCTGTACCCTTATCCCATCATTGTTTTGGATAATCGGCGCCCGTATGATCGGAGGTATCGGGATTGGAGTTGCATCCATTATAGTTCCGCTTTATATTTCTGAGATATCGCCACCAGCTATCCGCGGACGCCTGGTTACCTGTTACCAGCTTGCGGTGACAGTCGGTATACTGCTTGCCTATTTAACAAATGCGGGCCTGCTGAATTTTGCCATGAGCCACCACCTCGATTTCCCAGGAAGCCCATTACATTGGCTCTATGTTGAGGAAGTATGGCGGGGTATGTTCAGTGTTTTATTATTGCCGTCGCTGTTATTTTTAATTGGGTTGGTACTGGTGCCCGAACGTCCGCGTTGGCTGATCAGTAAAGGAAGAGATGAAATGGAAATATCTATCATGTCGAAATTAACAAACGATCCAGTTCAGGTTAACCAGGACGTTTCAGACATTGCCAGGAACCTGAAAACTGAGAAAGGTACCTATAAAGAACTACTGCAGCCCGGCATGCGAAAAGCCTTGCTGATCGGTCTGTTGCTTCATTTTCTGTCGCAGTTTAGCGGTATAAACGCGATCATTTATTATGGCCCAACCATTTTACACAATGCAGGCATTACAATAAGCAATTCATTGTTGAGCCAGATCATCTTTGGCTTCGCCATTGTACTTTTTACATTTATCGCCATCTGGAAAGTAGATAAGGTAGGGAGACGTAAATTATACCTGGTGGGGACCACCGGCGCCACCATTAGTCTTTTCCTTACTGGCCTTTGTTTCTACCTGGGTTATACATCGGGCATCTTGTTATTGATATGCGTGCTGCTTTTTCTTGCAAGTTTTGCGTTTTCGATCGGGCCGTTAAAATTTGTGGTGGCTTCGGAAATATTTCCTACCAGGATCAGGGGCCGTGCAATGGCGTTAAGTATTATGGTGATGTGGATTGCTGATACGATTGTTGGCCAGCTTACACCAGTTTCTCTCCGGGAGGTTGGAACCGCCGGTACATTCTGGATATTTTCCTTCTTTTGCCTCGTAGGTTTTTTTGTTATCCTGAAAATGTTGCCGGAAACAAAAGGTAAATCGCTCGAACAGATCGAAGATTTTTGGAAAGGCATGCATTGACACGTCCTGCAGGAATGGTTATGATGCAAGTGTGATTTATAACAACAAATCACACCGTGTTTATTACTATCACATCCTTTCGTTTATTATCAGCACGCAGGATGACAATGGTTGTGTGACCGCTTGTTACCCTACAAGCCGTTTATTATTCGGCTATTAATGGAAACGAAGCGATTATCCCTGGATCAATCTGTGGCAACATTTGGAGGGGCAGCAATCCGGTACAGGGGATGGAATTTGGAACCAGCGGTATCTGCCAACCTTTTCACCAGATACTGGAAATGAGCAATTGCAGGGTGTTTGGAGTAATACCCTGGCTTACATTGATGCCGGTGAAACCTTACAGTGGTCTTACCTTTCATTTCTGTGCCAGGATAACCGGGCTTTGCCGGAGTTAAGTTGGTCAGTATGGAAAACGAATGCATTGAGATAATACTTTGTTATGATGACAGGTCTTTAAAAGCTTTAAATAGAACAAGGATTAGATAACCCGAATTCAGCAACAACCTTTTTCAGCATAATTATTACGATGTCAATTGTTATGAAAAATTATCGTTCATATCTTTAAGGTGATTTAAACTTCCGTTTGCAAAGGATACCAGTAACATAGGTGTTCCGGCCGCTACATTTACTATGGCCAGGCTAATAATCTCCAATCCCTTTAACCTACATTGATCTTTTCGGCTCCACCATCTGCCCAGCCCAGGCGAGTATTTACCACCCCTGTGAATATCGGGTGGTTCAAAAGCTGCAATTAATTCTTCCACAACTTTTTTTAATCAGTTCGACATTAAAAGGAACAAATCGAAGGACTTTTCAAAATGAAGGCGGCTACTTTTCTCACCATAACTGCTGATCCTAGTATGGTTAAGCATTGTATAGCGTATTCGTAAGGCATCCGCCTTAGGACGACAAAAACTGTGGAAAAGAATTTGAAACTTGGGTTTTAAAATAGTCCCTGAACCCTTCATACATTTTAAACCATCATCTGTCACGGGCTAATGAATGTGTTCTTATTTAATGGTGCACCATAATCGTTCGATAAAATATGTAAATCGCCCGCTCTTTGCCATCCATATTGATTTGGACATTGTAATCTGTTCACAAGCTTCTAATAAATTACTTGCCGTTCTTTTACTATCCAGCAACTACAAAAATGTGGGTTAGCCTCCAGCAACTCTTAACTGATTATCCCGTATTAGAATATAGAAATATTTTTTTAGGTTAATGTTTTTATTTCCGTATATTTACAATTCTACCTCTAATTTCTATCAAAACCCCGTTGACAAATCAATCCTTGCAGAGCTAACTACTAAAGATTCCGTAAAATTCCCTGAACTCGATACCTTCTGAGCTGACCACTTTTCTCATTAATCATTAAATGATATCTTATTACAGTTGCTATATGTTAATATAGTCCTGTGATACATTTTTGAAACCTTTATGGCTTGGAACATAATCCGCCAGGGTTGCGATGAGATAATTGTTTTTTAAATTTCCTTCTTCTATAAAAAGCTGCTACCCCTTTTTTAACCCCTTTTTATAGATCGCTTTATGAGAAGTACACCTGCCTGGCTCAACGCTTGCAATGCTCAATCGTTGCACTATTAACTACAACTGTCCGCAAGCAATCGAATGAAAATTCTGATGCCATTGTTTTTAGTTTAATCAGCGCATTGAGTGTTATGCAACCCCGTATTAACACAGCCTGCGAATTTTCAACGCAATGCCAGCCGATAAGCCGCTTCTTTTACCAATACACTGGATTGATTTAAGTGGGCCCTGTGGTTCTGGCAAACTTTACGTTTCAATGGCGGCCTGTAACCGGAACCGCAAATGTTACCAGCGGTCCCCACAGGATTTACAACATATACACCAAATAATTCCAATACAGGTAGCGGCTCCAATGTTCAGGGGCATTCCAGTTTAACCGTAACCATGGCCGCAACCGCCGCAACGGGAACATTCCAGTTCAGGTGCATAGCCACCTACAGCAAGTGTGCGGCAAGTCCAGTTACTTCAAATACAATATCTTTTACGGTGAATGCCAAGCCTGTGGTTAGCTTTACCGCTCAACCCGGTGCCGCTGCCTGTGCGAATACCAATGTTACTTATACCACGCAGGCGGGGCAAAGCGGCTATTCGTGGGTTATACCTGGCATCTCCGGTACCGATTATACAATTGTATCAGGTGGTACCACCACGAGTAGTACGGTTACCCTTAAATGGCTGAAAGGTGCTACTCAAACCGTGACCATCAATTATTCCAATTCAACTAACTGCACAGCCGCTACCCCCACATCGTCTACTCCAACTGTAGTAAACCTGGTAGCGCCCACCTTTAGTGCACAACCATCAGGGCCGGTTTGCTCAAATACAGACGTTACTTATACGACACAATCCGGTAAGTCATTTTATACCTGGTTGTATAGTGGCACGCTCAATGTGGATTATAGTATTACTTCCGGAGGATCTTCAACTGATAATACGGTTACCTTAAAATGGCTGACCGCTTCCGTGGCCAGAACGGTATCTGTAAATTATACTTCGGTTGGATGTACAGCCGCTGCCGCAACTGCATCGACAAGCATCGTTGTAAATGCAAGGCCATTGCCTACTTTTACATCATCTGCGGGAGCGAATACCTGTGTATCTACTCCGGTAATATATACAACCCAGGCAGGCCAGTTATCTTATACCTGGAGCGTCCCCGGTAGTGCCGGAACCGATTATACTATTACCTCCGGGGGCCTCGGAACAGGCAGCAATACGGTTACTTTAAAATGGATTACAACAGGCACAAAAGTAGTTACGGTAAATTATACATCCGGCACCTGTGGAGGAATTGCAGCTGCCTCTTCATCGACCACTGTAAATGCATTGCCCGTAATAACTTTTACTTCATCACCCGGGATTAATACCTGCCCAAATTTAAATACAACTTATACAACACAGCCCGGCCAGTCAAACTATCTCTGGACGGTAGAAGGGACAGCGGGTATCGATTATTCCATTACTGCAGGAGGTGTAGGAACCGGAAGCAATACGGTTACATTGCAATGGTTAACCACCGGAAGCAACCGCACTGTTACGGTTAATTATGCCAATGCAAATATGTGTACAGCCACAACAACTGCAAGTTCCACCACTTTTATCGGTGCAAGGCCTGCGCCTGTTTATTCCACTGCTCCGGACCCGACCACTTGTGCCAGTACAGATGTCATTTATACCACACAAGCCGCTCAATCAGCTTATGTCTGGAATGTGCCCGGTACAGCCGGAATAGATTACATTATTTCTTCCGGTGGAATTGCGGCCAGCAATAATTCAGTTACACTGCAATGGATTACTGCAGGAAGTAAAACGGTGACAGTCAATTATAATAATACAAACGGATGTAATTCACTAACACCGGCCAGTTCAACAACCACCGTTAATATTCCAGTAATCCCGATCGTTACCCCGGGAAGTTCCACCACGTTTTGTGCAGGAGGTAGCGTTACGCTTACTTCTTCAGCAGCATCCGGTTATCAGTGGTACTTCGATGGCAGCAGTATACCCGGTGCCACACTGAATACCTATTCAGCAAATGCCTCCGGCAGTTATGTTGTTAAGATCCTGAATGCAACGGGTTGTAATGCAACTTCGGTAGGTACCGACGTAATCGCAAATCCGTTGCCTGCGATCAACACTTCCGCTTCAGCTTCGAGTTCCTGCTTTAGCACAGGTTCGCACGCCACCAGCTTATCGTACAGCGATGTGGACAATTCACCTGTTTCTTATAGTATTGGTTGGAATGCAGCAGCAGTTAGCGCAGGATTTTCCACCGTTACAAATGCGGTGTTACCCTCTTCGCCAATAAGTATTGTAATTCCTCCCGGCGCACCGGCCAACACTTACACGGGCAGTATCACAGTAACCAATTCAGCTGGCTGCATAAGTTCACCGAAAACATTTTCATTAAGCATTATTGCTCCTCCTGATGTAAGCAACTTTAGTATTGCTGCAGCATCGGGCTGCGAAGGAACTGGTGCCACAATAACCATCATCTCATCCACACTGGTAAACGGGAACTATACTGTTTATTACGATTTAACAGGGGCCAATAACGGTTCCGGCGTTAACGCCCCGGTCGCGTTTATCGGTGGCAGCGGTACTTTTATTGCAGCGGCTTTAAACCCGGGAGCTACGGATATTATTATAACTGAAATAGCCCTGGTAGGATGTAACACTTTACCTGCTTCCGGCAATACAGCCAGCTTTACAGTAAATACCTTTCCCGCTGTTGCAGTTACCAGCGGCCCTGCGAAAGTTTGTATAGGTAATACAATCGCACTTTCCAATTCAACCGGGGGCGGTACCTGGTCAACCAGTGATGCAGGCATTGCTACGGTGGATAACAACGGCATTGTTACGGGGATTTCCGCAGGCATTGTAGATATTATATATACCACTACTGCCAACGCAAGCAATTGCACCAATAGCGCCATAAAAAATATAGCCATAAACGGCCATTTTTGGCAGGCATAACAGGTGCAACCTCGTTGTATAATACCACTACAAACCTGGACAATACTCCCGGTGGTACCTGGTTGAGCAGCAATACGGCTGTGGCAACCATAAACAGCTCAGGTATCGTTAACGGTATTGTTGCAGGAACCACCGTGATCAGTTATACCATTCCGGCAGATGTAAATGGCTGCTCCAACAGCGTCTCGGCAACCATCACGGTAGACCCGGCTGCAACAGCAAATGCCGGAACGCTATCGGGCATATGCCAGTCGTCGTCACCGGTAGCAATCCCCTTAAGCGGTTCGTCTGTCGGCGGCGCTGCCATTACCGGCGCATGGTCCGTCATTTCAGGCGGTGGGTCATTAAGCAGTACCCTTCAAACGGTTAACCCTGCGGCCGTCACTTATACACCGGCCGCTAATTTTAGCGGAACCGTTACCTTATTACTGACCACTAATTCTCCGGGATCATGTGGAGCGGTAACGTCAACAACAATACTCACGATCTCACAAGTTCCCATAGTTAACGCGGGTAGTTCAGTCACGGTTTGCCAATCAACTTCGCCTTTGGCTATAGTATTGAGTGGAACAATGCTTGGTGGTGGAGCTTCAACCGCCGCCTGGTCAATAATTTCCGGCGGGGGAACATTGAGCAGCACTGCGCAAACAGCTAACCCCGAAACGGTAACCTATACTCCGGTTGCGAATTATAGCGGTCCGGTATCACTTCAGCTCTTAACCAACGTCTCGGGCACCTGTAGTGCAGCTAGTGCCAATAAATCAATTACAATAAATGCATTACCGCTTGCAAACGGCGGCACTCCCAATCCTCTTGTGGTTTGCAAGGCTTCATCAGCGATGACGTTGTCGGGTGCTGGTTACAGCGGTGGAGCTACTACTGCCGCATGGTCTATTACTTCTGCCGGTGGCGGTACCCTAAGCAGTATTTCACAAACTGCTTCTCCCGCATCCGTAACCTATACACCTGCAGCCACCTTTACCGGAACCATTACGCTTACATTGACATCTAACGCCTTACCAGGGTGTTCTCCAGCAACTGCAACCAGGAATATAATCATAACTGTACCTTCTATATCCATTGCAGGCGGACCCGGTGCGATTTGTCAGTCTGCTACCCCCTTAGCAACGCTATTAACCGGCGCTTCTGTTGGAGGAGGTGCTACAACAGGTGCGTGGTCGATTATTTCAGGCGGTGGCACACTAAGTTCTACTACCCAGACCACTTCGCCATCCGCCATAACTTTTACACCTGCCCCTGGATACAGTGGAACAGTAACACTAAGACTACCACTGATGCGCCGGTGCCCTGCGGTATTTTACGGAACGATCCGGTTTCTGGCACGCAAGTTGTTGCCGGAACAGCAGTTACTGCGCCACGCACAAACAGCCTCCGGATCGGCCAGGGGTATTTCGCCGGATCATTTCGACCAACACCAGTGTGGCTGCGGGTCAACCAGGGAACGGGGACATTCACAACCAACTTCTTTAACTACCTTCACCAGCACAGCCGATAAAAGCGCGGGTGTCGTCACTTTAACACTGACAGCTTTGAAATTCACCTTGCGGAAATGTTACTTCTACTAAAAATTGCGTAACTCCTGCGTTGAGCCAATGCTACCAATAGCTGGCTGCAGGTGCCTGATTTCCGGACTGGGTGTACGCTTTACGTTGCCGGGCACACCTGCCGGCGGAAACGGCACATTCAGCTACCAGTGGATGATGAAAAACAATTGCGGAACAGCAGGCACATCTGTGCAGGTGCCGGGTGCCACAAGTCCAAGCTTTCTGCCAACCGATGGCAACTGCTACTGGTTATTCGTGAGTTCAGGAGGCTGCAGTGTGCCTCAAAACCTGGTAGGAGGTACGACCCGCCAAAACGTGAATCCTATTGTAGCCCAAACGGCCACCATAAACCTGGGCAGCATTACCAATACACAGATTTGCATCGGGGGAAGCACCACCCTCACCGCACAAAGCTCGGTATCTTATACGTATGCATGGACGCCAACAGGTGGATTATCGCCCACAACCGGCGGTACCATTACGGCTAACCCTTCTGTAACTACAATTTATACCGTTACGGCAACTGCTACAGACGGATCAGGATGTACCAGGACGGCCAAGGATACAGTAACCGTTAATCCATTAGCTACTTTTAGCGGTGTATCAGCAAATACTGTTTGCACCGGAACCGATGCCACTATTGCTTTAACCGGGTTACTTGTAAACAGCACTTCGACGATCGGGTACCAAATTGGAGGCGGCCCCGTTCAATTTGCCAATGCGGTTATTAGCAATACATCAGGATATGCTACATTTATTACACCCGTAACTTTTGCGAATAACGGCCAAAGCATTTCGATTACTTCAATCGGCAGCAGCATTAATGGTGGTCCTTCCTGTGCACAAACGACTTTATCCCGTAACTCTACGGTGCTCTCTGTATTTCCATCCAGTGTCGGCGGAACAATTCCATCAGTTTCCACCTGCAGCGGCGGTTCAGGCACTTTAACATTAACGGGTAATACAGGCAATGTACTACAATGGGAAATATCTGGTGATGGGGGTACAACATGGGCCATAATGGCAAATACAACCAATTCGGCTGCATATACAGTTCTTGCTCAAAATAAATTATACCGGGCGTTGATTCAAAGCGGTTCCTGTACATCAGTCTACTCTTCGATAGCAATTACAGGCATACATAATTTATGGGCCGGCACCACAAGTTCCGACTGGTACATCGCCTCCAATTGGGCAGACGGTTTGGTGCCTTCTACCTCCTGCGCAGATGTGACCATCCCTTCGGGGACACCATTTTCTCCAATACTTGGAACCGGTATTGCCACGATCATAAATTTGAATATCAATGCAGGGGCCAGCTTAACGGTTACCGGTGCTACTTTACAGATAGCGGGCACCATTACAAGCACCGGCGGCTTAGATGCAAGTGCAGGCACAATAGTGTTCAATGGTGCTTCGTCTCAAAACGTAAGCGGTAGCATGTTTACCGGAAATAACCTCATGAACCTTACCATGAATAACCCAAGCGGTGTTACCGTAACCACAGGTGCGGCCAACCAGCTAAACATTAGCGGAACGCTTGCCTTCGGTGGTGTGAGCAATGCAACCTTGCATACCGGTGATAACATCGTGCTTACCTCTACTGCAACAGGCACCGCCAGGGTAGCGGATGTAACCAATAACGGCGCTAATCCGGGAAACACATTTGATGGATTGGTATCCGTTGAACGGTATTTCCCGGCGCGAAGGGCCTGGCGCCTGTTTACTGCGCCAATTTCTGCCGGCGGTCCTATATTCAACAACTGGCAGAATAACGGTGTATACCAGCTTGGAAAGGGCACTTATGTAAGCGGCGCTGCTGCAGTCAACCCCAAAGGGTCAAACGGACTAGACTGGACTCCGTTAAATAATTCTTCCTTGAAATACGGTTTAGCGCTTACTCCAGTAGTGAATACCCATACTACGCTCTTATCAAAGAACATTGCAGACACATCAGATAACATCGCTTATTTCATGTTTGTCAGGGGCGACCGTGATTTTGCAAATACAAGTATTTACAATTATAACACTACTACGTTAAGGAGCAGGGGGAAACTGCAAACAGGCAGGCAAACCTTCCCCGCAAGTTCAATAGCGGAAGACTTTGAATTTATCGGTAACCCTTACGCTTCGCCGGTGGATATGGCCGATATAATAAAGAACAATGTGGTTAGGCGTTTCTGGGTGTGGGATCCTGACCTTAATACGGACCAGGGCGGCTTTGTAACATTTGATGACATTGATAATGATGGCACCTATACATCCAGTATACTTCCCACTTCACTTACGCAGGTGATCCAATCTGGCCAGGCATTCTATGTGCAAACCATTGGGGCAGGTGCAGCCTCCGTAGTGTTCCAGGAAACAGCTAAATCCTCTTCCAACAACCTGATGGCCTTCCGTCCCGTGGCAAACAAGATACCATCTGTCCGGGTTACGCTCCATCATTTTTTGAACGCAAATGACAGTACTGTATTATTGGACGGCGTGCTGGCCGAGTTTGCATCACAGTTCAATAAAGAAGTAGATCTGCAGGATGCTATCAAAGCAAATAATATTAAAGAAATGCTTTCGCTTACGAGGGATTCAAAAAATCTTGCAATTGAAAGAAGACTAATTCCTAAGGCAGAGGATACCTTGTATCTACAACTGAAACGCGCTACTAAGCCAGCTTACCGCCTCAAATTCGAATTGAGCAACCTGGATTCCAAACTGACGGCCTTTTTGGAAGACGGGTATACTGGTACAAAAAAGTCTTTAAGCCTTGATACAAGTACAGTTATTGATTTTTTAATCACCGCAGATACGGTAAGCGCAGCACCCGACAGGTTTAAAATCGTGTTCAAACAGCTTCCACCAATTCCGGTAATGCACCACAGTATCAAAGCGTATCCGCTTGCCGGGAATATAGCTGTTGAATGGACAATTGAGAACGAAATAAATATCACCCAATACGAGGTGGAAAAAAGGGTGGATGGAGACAATTATATGACAGTGTATACCAGACCTGCAAATGGTACAGACCACAGCACGATTACATATAACTGGATGGATGTAAATCCCGTGAGTGGTGACAATTTTTACCGTGTTCGCCGGGTACATTTTGATGGCAGTGCTCAGTATGACAGTGTATCAGTTAAGATGGGTAAAATAGCTTCCGGTCTCAGCGTATTTCCCAACCCGGTATCAAATGGAACAATCAGCATGGAATTTAAAAACATGCCGGAGGGGATATATAGTGTGAAATTGTTTAATAACCTTGGTGAAACGATTGTAAGTAAAACTATCAGCCATTTGCGTGGCAGTTCGAAACATGCGTTTACACCGGGACCTATGCTGGCCGCAGGTATTTATCAATTACACGTAGCTATGCCGAATAATAAGACCATTATAACGAAAGTGATATTTCAATAATTAATTCCTTACAACCATAAAGCCACTATGCAATGGAGTCTTTATTGCCGTAACTGTAATATTAATTCTATGATCAGCTTTTCAACAAGGCTGATCATAGTAAATCTTAATGCAGGGAATTGGAAAGTTGCAACCAGTATTAGTTAAATTATGGAACTTTAAAGTTCCAAATAAAGTAGGTAAATAGCCTGCCAAAAGGCGGGCAGCGCATCGTAACTTTTTCAAAAGGTTCCAGTTGTCGGCGTTATACACTTGTAGTTAGCTTTGATTGCTAAATTGTATATAGGTTTTAAATGAATTTTTTTTACCATTTCAGTAAGTAATGCATTTTTTTGACTTGTAATAAATTAAGTTAGTATAGCATTGAAATCTTATGTAACTCCACCGGCAATTTTTTTTATCGTCCCCTGTCTACCTGCGAATTCGCAAACTGGCGATCGGTCCTCAATAAATAATTGCTTCTGACTTGCATCCGGCAATTTATCAAACTTATAACATTGAATAATATTTAGAAACAAGCCCTCTTTGTACCTTAAAAGGGATTCGGTCTCGTCTTCACTATATTATACGATTGGAATAAATGCAATATGGCTTAATCCAAATTTTAACTCTTCTTTTCTGGATGGAGGTTATGATGGATTAGATTTCTGCCAGGTTGACCAAAGATTCGGAACATGGAAAGTATGTATTAGGCACTGCAGGGCGTGAAAGTATGTTGTTGTTTATTGACGTTGCTACAAATAAAATTGTTAAGACCCTGGCTCTGGGAGCCGGGGCTGAAGCAATATTTATTTTACCTGATGGCAAAAGCGTTATGGTAAGTGTGACCAATGAAGATGCAGTAGTGGAAATTGATTTAAACAAAATGGAAACTGCACGCAGGCTGACTGGTTTTAAAGGACCGGATGCGATGGGGTGGATAGGAAATTAATATCGCCAAAAGGAAGCATCAAAATTAATGCAACAGCTATGGTTTGTCTTGTTTTTAAGCTTTATCACGGCACCCGGGATCGCGCAGGTAAAAGGTAGTCATTCCCTTCCAACAGTGCTATTGCGCACGTTTGCAACTGTTTTAGCCGCGCTGTCCCGGAAGGTAGAAGTTGCAAATTGTATACATTTAGCAAAAGATAATAAGTGAACAATGAGTTCATTCAAACTTAAATTGGGTTATTAACACATTCGCTGTTATTTTCCCGGAAATTTAACGTCACTATGAAATCCCGGCGATAAATTGCATCATTCGAAACTATAATTTCATTATTTCATTTACTTAGCAACAAAATATGAAAATATAAGTTATATAGGAATTGATACAAAAAGTACTAATACCTTTAAAATATTCTGACGGGCTGATTTTTTCGGCGGCAAAGAGAGTAGAATCCGTAGTAAGAGAGTTTTCGTAGTCACCTAATAAAATTCATAAAGCTATAACTACCAAAAATCAAATTATGAACAAAATTATCATCGGGGCAAGTATTATTGTTGTTTGCTTTTTTACTGCCTGTGCAAATAACGATGAAGTCAGTGATTTAAGTTTTGCACCCATCGATTCATCAAAATCAACTATAATACCTCCCGACTCAGAAGGTTTGGCAAAACCAGATTCGACCTTGACAGGTGGCGGACAGGCAACACTATCGCCTTTGGCACAACCCACTATAACCCCGGCTACTTTAACAACCACTGCTGTGGGAAAAAACCCTCCTCACGGCCAGCCAAACCACCGTTGTGATATTGCCGTAGGTGCACCACTTAATTCAGTCGCTACAAAACCAGCTGCTACAAGCATACCTGCGAATACTACTATAGTACCAACAGCTACTGCTGCCCAAAAAACCGCAGTTAAAACAGTAACCCCTGCGGGAATGAACCCAAAACATGGGGAAGCAGGACACCGGTGCGACATTGCCGTAGGAGCACCATTAAATTCCCCGGTAATAAAACCTGCCACCCCAGCTCTTGCCCCGGTTATCGTTCCAGCTAAAAAGGATAGTGGTAGTTAGTCATTAACAGCAAGAGAAATAAGGTGCAAAGTTGAGTGAGAATTGAATTAAAGCACCAGCAAAGTCCACCGGCGGGAAAGGTTGGAAGAATGAACCCGATACACTTGTTATGCCTCAGGGCGGGTTGCTCCCGGCGCAAACATTCTGCTGAATACTTATCTCTACAATCATTTCTTCTAAGCCCGGCCTGGTGGAATAGTATGTATGGTTACAAGTATTGAAGGTTTTGTTAAAAGAGCCTTCGTCCAACTGCAATACTAATAGAACCAAAATCTTCTTTTGTTAGCTTATCCCTGTTAAATACATTGATATAGGAGAACTTAGCTGTCCATTGCTGGTTCTTCGAAAAATTAAATCCAAACGAAGGTTTTATCCCGAGTAATGGTTGTCCGTTTATAAAACTGGGCCCGGCTACAAAAGATAAATAAAATTTTTTGCCCGGGTTAAATGATGTTCCCACAAATAGGTTTATCATTACGGGCACATCTTTAATAGGCGAATTATCAGGGTTCATCCTAAAAACTTTATCATCTTCAAGGTAAACGTCTGCTGTTAGTTCTATTGTAGGATGAAAGCTGGTATTATTAATGAAAAATGTCTGCATGCCAATACCAATCCCCCAGGGGTTATTCCCTAGTGTCCGGTCATAAATGGTTTTATTGTATTGTGTCAACACATAGGTTTTTACTTTTTTGTTGGTTTGTCCAAATGTTTGGATCAATATGAAATAAAAAAGCCAAAACGTGATCATTTTTTTCATGATGTTCAATTTAGAAACCGGTTTATAGACTCTTAGTTCTGGCTTGATTAATTCACTTATCAAAATATTTAATAAGACTGAACGCGAATTTTTTAAGTTTGAAATTAAAAAAATAGTCCTCCTCCTCACATAAAGTACCAATGTTGGAAAGCAATGGCCTTTTTAATACTAAGCTGCCAAATTCGCTTTATAATTTCTATCCCTGGCTTTTAAGATCGAAACATGTTTTGAAGAAGCATGAAAACTGCATGAAATTATTCTTTCGAAAATAAAGCAAATCAGACAATATCCCCCTCAATTCAAATTTGTCAGGTGGTTAAATTAAAACATAAAACGTTGAAGATTCTATTGATCCACATTTGCATTATAAGGTTGCATGTTCCCGCTTATTTTTTGCACATTCAACAAATAGCTAAAATATTTAGTATAATTTAGCTAAAAAAATTAGCTATGGAACACCAACGTCATATTATCCATATGGACCAGGATGCGTTTTTTGTATCTGTAGAGGTTCGTAAAAACAGGAGCCTGGTTGGTAAGCCGGTCATCATCGGTGGCAATGCCGAACGGGGCGTTGTTATTTGCTGTAGTTATGAAGCCAGGAAATTTGGGGTGCATGCTGCGATGCCATCCAGGATGGCTAAAATGCTTTGTCCGCACGCGATTTTTTTACGGGGAAGCATGGATGAATATTCTAAAGCCTCTCTTGAGATTACAGATATTTTAAGGGAACGCGTACCGCTCCTTGAAAAAGCAAGTATCGATGAACACTATATTGATATGACGGGAATGGATCGTTTTCATAATACGCAGCTTTATGCGCATGAACTTCGCCAGGCTGTTATCAGGGAAACCGCCTTACCAATTTCTTTTGGTCTATCCACTAATAAGACCGTTTCGAAAATTGCTACCAATGAATGCAAACCCAATGGCGAATTAAATGTGCATCAAAAAGAAGTGCGTTCTTTTTTGAACCCGCTTTCAATTAAGAAAATTCCTGGGTTGGGAGAAAAAACTTTTATAAGGCTCAGTGACATGGGGATTAAAAAGATATTTACGCTTGCCCAAATGCATCCGGACCAAATGAATTCGCTTTTAGGTAAAAACGGCCTGAAGTTGTTACAAATGTCTAAGGGCATCGATCATTCTCCCGTGGTGCCCTATCATGAACAAAAAAGCATCGGCACACAATGCACCTTTAAATCGGACAGCATTGACATTGTCGCTATCAATAACCTGCTTACCTCGATGATCATGGACCTGGCGTTTGAGCTCAGGCAAAAAAAGAAACTGGCCTCCTGCATTACCGTTACTATCCGCTATTCCAATTTCGAAGATGAAACAAAACAGGCAACCATAACCTATACATCGCTCGATAGCATCCTGATACAAAAAGCAAAGGACCTGTTCCGGCAGGTTTATCAAAAACGTATGTTATTAAGGTTAGTTGGCGTTCGCTTATCGAATTTGATAAATGGTATCGAGCAAATGGATTTGTTTAGTGTATCGCAGGAGCAATACAGTCTGTGTATAGCAATGGACAAGATCCGCCGGCGATTCGGTGATAAAGCCGTTACCCTTGCTTCTATCATGAAAGTAGATATTTAGTGTATGTACCTGAATGTCCATTCAAGTTATAGCCTCCGGTATGGAACAATGTCCATTCCCAAATTGATCGATGAGGCAGCAGCCCGCGGCATTACCCAGATGGCGCTTACTGATATCAATAATTCCACCGGGGTGATGGAATTTATGCGGGCTTGCAATGCCAAAAACATCAAGCCAATCGCTGGTATAGAATTCCGGAGGGATAAAAAATTGTTATACATCGGTATTGCCCAAAATAAAGAAGGGATGAAAGAACTGAATGACTTTTTAACCGAACATAACCTTGGCAAAAAACCATTGCCGGATGAAGCAGCAATATTCAATCATGCCTATGTGATTTATCCTTTTAATTATAAAGGCAGCCTCAAACTCAATGAATACTATGGCATCCGTTTCGATGAACTGCACCAGCTTTACGGCCGGGACATAGCTATGATACGACAGCAGTTAGTTGCGTTGCAGCCTGTGTTTATAGCGGATAAACTCGGGTACCGGCTACATGAATATCTCAGGGCAATCGACCTGAATACTTTACTTTCCATGATTGCGCCCGAAGACAAATGCAAAAATGCTGATCTCTTTCTGCCTCCCGGAGAAATGGAATGTAAATATGCCAAATACGCTTTTATATTAGATAATACGAGGCAGTTGATGAATAATTGTATCATGGATTATCAGCAAGGTAAGATAAAGCTAAACCGCAAAACTTTCACAGGCAATAAAACGGATGATACGGCACTACTGAAAAAGTTAGCCATGGAAGGTATGCGTTACCGGTATGGGCCGAACAATAGCGAAGCCTTAAAAAAAGTAAAAAAAGAATTAAAGGTTATCGAAGAAATGAATTTTTGTGCTTATTTCCTTATCACCTGGGATATAATAAGGTATTCGATGGCCCGGGGGTATTATCATGTCGGCAGGGGGTCAGGTGCAAACTCTACAGTAGCTTATTGTTTACGTATCACAGATGTGGATCCGCTGGAACTGGATCTATATTTTGAGCGTTTTCTCAATTCGGAGCGTACATCGCCGCCCGATTTTGATATAGACTTTTCCTGGGACCAGCGGGAAGATGTACAGGATTATATTTTCAAACGTTATGGTAGCCGGTACACCGCCTTGCTTGGAACGATGACACATTCAAAGACCGTTCGATTATCCGTGAAATCGGTAAGGTAATGGGCTTGCCTAAAAGTGAAATTGATGGCTTCACAAACCCTGTTCTGCAATCAGCCAATCGTGATAATACTACTTTTAAAAAGATAATGGCTATCTATGAGTTGATGAGTGATATGCCGAACCAGCGAAGTATCCATGCAGGTGGAGTGCTGATATCGGAAGAGGAGATTACCTACTATACCGCGCTGGATCTGCCCCCAAAAGGTATGCCGACCGTACAATGGGATATGTACGAGGCCGAAGAGATTGGCCTGGATAAATATGATATTTTAAGTCAGCGCGGTATCGGGCATATCAAAGAAACCGTCAGGCTGGTGGAGGAAAACCATGGGCACAAAATAGACGTGCATAATGTAAAGGCCTTTATGAAAGATCCTGTGATCAATCAGCGGCTCAGATTGGGCAATACGGTTGGCTGTTTTTATATTGAATCGCCCGCTATGCGCCAGTTACTTGCCAAATTAAGCTGTGATAGCTACCTGGTTCTCGTTGCTGCAAGTTCCATCATCCGGCCTGGTGTGGCCAGTTCGGGTATGATGGGATCTTACATAAAATTTCATCACCAGCCGGATGCGGTTGTTTATTTACATCCTGTAATGAAGGAACAATTGCACGAAACCTATGGCGTAATGGTATACCAGTAAGATGTGTTAAAGATATGTATAAATTTTGCATGGATGGATGGTGCGTCGGCGGATATTCTGCGCCGGGGGATGAGTGCGGTAAATACCGGTCGAAAATCGAATTCGATCGGCTGGTCGCTCATTTTTTTGAAGGTGCGAGGAGCCTGGCTTACCGGAAGAGTGATTACAGAAGTATGGCGGCAGGTATCCAGTTTTGCAGGGTATAGTTTCTCAAAGGCACATTCAGCCAGCTTTGCAGTTGAAAGTTACCAGAGCCTGTTTTTAAAAACTTATTATGCACGGGAATTTATGGTAGGTGTATTGAATAACTACGGAGGTTTTTATTCCAGGTGGCTTTATGTACATGAATTACAAAAAGCCGGCGCTATCGTTCACCTTCCCTGTGTAAATAATAGCGAGTCAGCAGTTTGCATAAAAGGCATTGATGCCTGGCTGGGGTTTACAGGCATTCAAGGCCTGGAATCCACGTTTATTGAATCCATCCCGCATGAACAAAATAAAAATGGACACTTCGGGGATTTGGAAAATTTTGTAAAACGCACCAATATTGGACTGGAACAGGCCATCATCCTGATTCGTGCCGGTGCTTTAAGATTCACGGGCAAAAGTAAAAAAGTATTGCTGTGGGATGTACATACTTTGCTGGGTAATAAACCCAAATCATTTGATCAACCCGAACTTTTTCATGTTGAAACCAAAGAATATGCAATGCCGGAACTGGTAAATACAAAACTTGAAGATGCATACCATGAACTGGAACTATTGGGTTTTCCATTAACGCTCTCGATGTTTGACCTGCTAAAAACACCATTCAGGGGAGATGTCAAAGCCGCTGAACTGGGCCGGCATATTGGCAAGTTAACGAAGATGGTCGGTAGATACGTTTGTGAAAAAACCGTACATACCAAAAACAACAAGACGATGTGGTTTGGTACCTTCCTGGATTTTGACGGAAATTTTTTTGACACTACACATTTCCCCAATAATACCCCGGCTTATCCTTTTCGCGGTACCGGCTGCTACCTCATATTTGGTAAAGTTGTGGCTGACTTCGGTTTTCCAAGCCTTGAAGTAATCCGCTTCGCCAAATTGGACATTTGGGAAAACCCTGTGATGGGTTGATCAATAAATCAGTAGACCATTCTAACAAAAATAACCCGGATTAATTTCAATCCTTTTTAAACTCTTTTGCCGTTCGGAACTTATTACATGTGCGGGTAAAATCACTGTGATGCCCGTCAAAATCATCAGGATTTTCCAAGTTGCATCCCTGTATATTTAGGTCTTGATCCTGATTAATCCCATACAGGCAGCGCTGGCTATCATGGGGGTAAACTTCAAGGGGTTAAATGGCCCTAGCCTCACTGGATTTTATAGAACGAAAAACGGTTCAAAATTGAAAGATATAAAATAGAAGGCACAAATGGATTCCAGCCAACTTTCACGCCGTTCAGTTAACTTGAAACAAAACTCTAAACTGCAACAAGGAGTAATTGAAAGTCAGTGTCAAACAATTTAGATACCTTTAAAAACGCGATGAGCACTATGCCGCATGTTAGAATCCATTCGGCTTGTTCCCACATAGTTGGTCTTGCAAGAAAGAGGTTAATAATAATCCAAACTTTACTTTGTGGCAATTGATTTTAAACTTTTTGAAAAGATACCGGGGATCAATATAATGTTGCTGCCCGACCCCCCTTTTTATACTATTGCCGCTGTCAGCAATGATGTGATCCCGGCCTTCCAGGTAAAAAGAGAGGATATGATCGGTAAAGGATATTTTGAAGTTTTTTCCCCTTTAGCTGAAAGTGTCACCGCGCCGGGAGGGCTAAACCTGGCCGGTTCCTTTGAATTTGTGATAGAACACAATGCTTCACATACTATCCCCGTTCAACGAATTACCGTGCTTGCACAAGGCGAAGGTTTTAAAGAGAAATACTGGAAGGCAACGAATGTGCCCATCCTGGGCGACAAGGGGGATGTGGAGCTAATCATACTGTCGGTAGTAGATATCACGGCGCAGGTTACAAGTGTGCCTGCGCTCCACCTAACAAAAGACCTCGAAAAAGCCTATGATCTCTTTTTAAATGCACCAGTAATTATCGGTATTTTAAAAGGGGAGGATTATATAATTGCATTGGCAAATAACGGATTGCTGGAGGTGTGGGGAAAAACGAGTGACGTAATTGGCCAACCTTTACTAAAAGCCATGCCTGAACTGGAAGCGCAGGGATTCATTGGACTGCTTGACCAGGTTTGTATTACGGGAGACCCTTTTTATGCTAACGAATACCCAATTACTTTAAACCGTTTTGGAAAGGATGAAGTGCGGTATTTCAATTTTGTCTATAAGCCAATTTACGAGAATGGAACTGATCAGAAGGCGAGTGGTATTATAAGTGTAGGACATGATGTTAGTGACCAGGTAACGGCAAGGCGAACCTTGCAGGAAAGTGAAGGAAAATACCGTAACCTGTTTGAATCTATGGACCAGGGCTTTTGTGTGGTGGAAATGATCTATGATTTAAATAACAAGCCTGTCGATTACCGTTTTCTCGAAGTAAATAGTGTATTTGAAAACCAGACAGGTTTAAAGGATGTGGCCGGTAAAACCATTCGGGAAATAATCCCAGATATTGAGTCTCATTGGTTCGAGATTTATGGCAAAGTTGCTTTAACGGGAGAAGCGGTACGCTTTGTTGAAGAATCAAAGGTCATGAACCGGTGGTTTGACGTTTATGCATTTCGGAACAGTGGGGGAGACAGGCAAAAAGTGGCGATCCTGTTTACAGACATTACTGCAAACTGGAAGGCAGAACAATTAATTAGGGAGAGCGAAGATCGTTTTCGAAAGCTGGCTGATGATAGCCCCATTTTTGTATTTATCATTGATCCTGGTTTAGACGCATCGGTGAGTTACTGGAACAAAACCTGGATGGAGTATACAGGCCAAACACAGGAGGAGGCAATGGGTAGAAGCTGGGATGGAGTTATTCATCCTGAAGATTTACCGCTCGTATTGGAATATTATGAAAGGGCTTTTCAAAGCGGTAGGGAATATTTTATTCCGGCTGTACGCGTTAAAAGGTATAATGCCGAGCATCGCTGGCATGCCTTTAAAGGAAATCCAAGGTATTTGCCAAATGGAGAATTTAACGGTTATGTGGGCGTTGGATTTGATATTCATGAACAGAAATTAAATGAAGATGTTATCAGGAGAAGCGAGGCTGAATTGAAGATAAAAGTTGCGGAGCGTACAGAGGAATTAGAAAGAACCGTTGACGAACTTAGGCGTTCGAATCAGAACCTGGAGGAATTCGCGTATGCAGCATCTCACGATCTAAAGGAGCCCATGCGCAAAATCCAGATTTTTTCCGGGCTCATTCGGGACCACCTGCAGGATAAAATGACACCGGAAGATAAACATTACTTCGATCGGATATCGTCAGCCACCCAGCGTATGAACATACTGATAGATGACTTGCTCATGTACTCGAATATTTGCAGGGGTGCTGTAATGAAAGAACCAGTGAACCTGAACGAAAAGATACAGTTGGTGCTTGAAGACCTTGAACTCCAGGTTGAAGATAAGCAGGCTACAATCAACGTTGAGCACCTGCCTACGATAAATGGACATAGAAGGCAGCTTCAACAACTTTTTCAAAACCTGCTTGGAAATGCCCTCAAATACAGCGCGCCAGGTATTTCTCCAAACGTGGATATCACTTATTCAATTGTAAATAAGAATGACGGGCAATTTCCCATTAAAACATCATCAGATGGGCTGTTATATCACCTTTTGGCGATAAAGGATAACGGCGTTGGTTTCGACCCTGCGGATGCAGAGCGCATCTTCACTGTTTTTACGCGCCTTCATGGCAATTCTTTGTACAAAGGAAGCGGGGTTGGACTGGCCATTGCCCGAAAAGTAGTTGAAAATCACGGAGGGTATATCTGGGCTGAAAGCGAACCTGGCAAAGGTGCGACTTTCAAAATATTGTTCCCCGTTGAATAAGGGTTCCAGGAAAAAAATCCCAAGGCAGTATCAGGGATCATCCGTAAACATAATATTAACGGCTTATATTTTTAAAAAGCCGTTATTTAAATTGAGACAAAAGATCAATCTTATCCACTTGCCTGTTATTTCAGTCGCAGATAAACAGTTTTATTCGCATTCTTCAGTTGTCTTTCTTACCGCTAATCGCTACCTATGAAATTCCGGTACAGGATATTAATCATCACCCGTAAAACGGTATTAATGCCATCAGTATAAATCGGGCTGCTTCCATTGGTTATTACCACGATCCCAAATTTTTCTTTAGGGTGAAAGAACATCGCACTATAAAGTCCGTAAGCAGATCCCGTATGCCCGGTCATAATTTTACCCGGCACCAGGTTGCCAATGTTACTGATGGCCAGCCCGTATCCCTCTTCTTCAGCAATTTTTTTCTGCATTCGTTTTGCAGACCTTTTTGAAATAATTTTAACCCCGTTGTATTTGCCCAGGTGCATGTGCATCATCATATATTTTGCCAGGTCGGTTACTGAAATTTTCATACCGCCGGTAGGCGAGAAGATGGGTGTGCTGTAACCCATGATATAATTGCGGATCTCTTCCCTGCGCGGAGCGTATGCCATCGGGCTGGGGATAAATATTTTTGCGGCTGTATCATATTCATACAAAGTAGTAAACCTGCTGCTGTCCAATGAGTCTATGCAATAGCCTCCATACAACGCGAGCGGGTCAAGGATATGATGTTTTACATATTGATCAAACCGCTCCCCGGATATTTTTTCGATCACGGCACCCACCATATTGTAATTCAGGTTGCAATACCGGTACCCTTTACCAGGTTCATAATCGCTGTAACAATTTTCCCAGCCCGGATTTTTTCCCGGGGTTATTACATCGAGGTTAAAATACCCTTCGCTATCATTGATACTGGAAGTATGAGAAAGCACCATTTTAAGCGTAATGACCGTTGCGGGAAACCGGGGATTTCTTATTGTAAAACCAACCAGTTTGCTAAAATCATCATGTATCGATACCTTCCCCTTTTCGGCAAGTTGCATGATGGAGGTAGCGGAAAAAGATTTTGAAATAGAAGCTATCCGGAAAATATCGTGAGTGGTCAGCGGCGTTTTTTTATCAATATCTTTTAGTCCGAAGGCATTGGAATAAATGATGGCATTGTCTTTTACAACAGCTACAGCAAGTCCTACAACGTTCAATCCCTGCATACTATCCCTGATCTCCATTTCCGCTTTAATTAACTGGCTGGCGGCATTGAATGATAAAAAAAAGGGAGCAATCATTGCAAATGTTTGTTTCAACAAAAAAGATAGTTTCTTCATGGTATAAAATAAATAAATTAAAATTATTACTTATTCACTTACCACCGGCACATTCCTGATCGTTAATTTTAAGGGAGACGAATTATTGGCTGTCGCAGGAGGTACCCGTAAAGTGCAATTGCCCTGTATAATGCCCGCCTGTGAGGTACTGCAAATACTGCTAACAAGGTCCGGTGTGCCAATACTACCAGTTATAAAACTTTCAATGTAACTTTCTGTTCTGAAGTTATGCAACGACACCTGATCACCTTATTACTTATTTACACCTTTGCCGGCAATGGCTGCAGTAATAAATATAGAGCTACCAACCGCGTGTACCGGCAACAGGCGAGAGCATTTTCAAAAATGCTCAAACAACAACCCGGTTCGGTAGATAGCGTACCTCCCCCTGAGTTTTGGGCAGGCACTACCAATTTCGGTTTGCGTAAACCAAATTTCGTTATCATCCATCACACGGCTCAGAATGCCTGTGATAGTACGTTAAGAACCTTTACCTTACCCGCTTCCATGGTAAGTGCGCATTATGTTATCTGCAAGGATGGAGGGATACACCACATGCTGAATGATTACCTCCGTGCCTGGCATGCGGGTAATAGTAAGTGGGGCAACGTTACTGACGTAAATAGCAGCAGTATCGGCATCGAAATTGACAATAACGGGCTTGAACCTTTTACCGATGGTCAAATAAACAGTTTGCTGCAACTGCTGAAAAAATTAAAGAAAGATAATAATATTCCTGCCGGAAATTTTATCGGGCATTCGGATATAGCGCCGAAAAGAAAGGTAGATCCCAGCAGGCATTTTCCCTGGCAGCTGCTTGCAAAAAATGGCTTTGGCAACTGGTATGATACCACCGGCATTCAATTGCCCGTTATTTTTGACCCTGTACAATCCCTGCGTACTATCGGCTACGACACCCGCGATTCTGCCTCCGCCATTAAAGCTTTTAAACTGCATTTTGTTCCACAGGATACTACTGGTGTACTGAACGAAAATGATAAAAAAATTATTTATAACCACTATTGTCCGAGATAATTAAAAAATCTTCGTTTTATCGTTTGAAACCCTTGATTATAGTGAATTTTATTTTCAGAGTGAAAAGCAGGGGGGTGCCAACCGAAGTTAAAGATCAGTAAATAAATCTGCTTGGGGTTCAGTTTTCTTACATCTAACTCGTTTTTTATTGTGCAATGCAAGCAAATCTTTTATACTGATATAGCTTGGCAGATGCATTCTCAGGATCGCCACCATATTACTGAATGCCATTTTTGATTTGTTCTGGTAGTGAATGTGACTTAATAATAAAAGTGCGATCAAGGCACACCAGATTTGAATTTCAATCGCGTTTTGATTATCTCCCAAAAAGTAATGAAGGGGAAAATTCTGTTTGAGCTTTTTAAAAAACAATTCAATTCGCCATCTGTACCTGTAAATATCGGCAATAACTTGTGCTTCCAACTCAAAGTTATTGCTAATGAACTCATAAACCCTTTCTCCTTTCGAATCCCACCATGCAATCCTTCGTAATTGAAGAACCTTCATTTTCCCATTGACATCCTTATAGTTTTGCTCAATTATTTCTTCTTTCAATATGGCATCCGGCATTTGAGGGGTAAGTATTTTTTCGCTTACACTTTTGTAAACGGCATTACCCTTTTGCCTGGTAATAAAAAATATCTCTGTTGCTGTGAATGTAGCGTACTGCGGATAGTTATTGTACCCTTTATCGAAAGTTAAGTAAGAGCCTTTAGGTAACTTAATGAATTGCAGGAACTGCTGGTCATTATCAGCAGCAGCATTGAATTGAATTAATATCGGCATTAAAGTGGCACCATCTAGCATGGTATTCTTCTTTATCCCTCCTTTCTTCTTGCCATCAGCTGAATGCCTACCTGATGTTTTAAGTATTGCCTTGAACAAAGAGAACACGGTAGAGTCAACTAAAAACAATTTAGATAGTACCTCATTAGGTAAAGTGCTGTCCGAGATAGAGCCTTGATATTTGCTATTGAGATAATTAAAAATTTCCTGAAATACCGAAGATGGACGCCGTTTATTGGCATCGGACAGGGTGCTTCTGGGTGGGACCTCTTTGATGTTTATATGATTGAGCTTCCCTTCATAAGCTTCCAGCCCCATACAGGTTTCGCGTAACGACGTGCTCCCTGAAAGAACAGAAAACATCATAGTAACAAAATGCTCCCATGACTTTAAGCGCTTAACTCTATAGTCAGACTTGGCTTTTTTAAATAGATGTGCAAGCTCATTTTTAGGGCATAAGGAAAGGATTTGAGACAGTATGTGCTGTCCGACATAAGTCGTAGATTTGTTCATTAATGTTAGCTTGATGAGTGGTATCAGCAAACTAACAAAAAAGGGGGCTACTGCCCCCTTTTACTACCTTTTTTCATTATTTATCTCGGACAATAGTGATTTATAACCTTAGCGGAAAATATTGATGCTGGTTCCTGTATGGGCACGGAGTAAAAGCCTGTCCCGGTATGGAGTGCCTGTTAACCAACAGCAACCTATATCCTTCATCCTAATTTACACGTACATTTTCACCTGATATTCGTATTGCCCTGTTTCGATCTTTTCGCAGCCTGCTTTCAGGAGCCATCTGCAAAGCACCTTATGCCGCATCAACCGGAAACTGTTTTTGTGGTAAACGATAAAAAAAACAAGGACCTGATTCTTGAAGGTGCGGATTGCAGAGCTGAATAAATTTAAGTAACTGGCAGCCTCGTTAGCATAAGATCGATGTCGAAAGCAAGCAACTACGTTTGTGCTTGTAAGAGTGTAAAAGCAAACTGATTACCTTTTACTTGATATCCGGGGTAAAGTTGACAGGAATGCAATACAGGTACTGGCAATTGGTACAACCATAATTTACCAATACATTTCTGATTTATACAGGAAGAGCCGTGTAAAGGGAGACTTTCACGCACAGTTCTGTGAGAACCAGAAGTGAAATTCTTTTGTATGACTCGACTAGGGGCAACTCCTATTCCTTAGCGTAAACCAACATCCCTGCCTAACCTAATTCTTCATATTTAATATTTTATGAAATATATTTTATGCAATCAAATACTTGCACATTATGGAAGCCAGACGAGACGTTTTTCAGGCAATAGCCGACCCCACAAGGAGAGAAATCATAAACTTGATTACTCACGAACATTTAACGCCAAATAGTATTGCGGAGAATTTTGATGTGACCCGTCAGGCAATTTCTCCGCACATTAAAATTCTTATGGAGTGTGGACTTATCACAATTAAACAGGAAGGTAGAGAAAGGTATTACAGAGCAAAACTTGACAAACTAAATGAAGTATCTGAATGGGTTCAGCAGTATCGTCGGTTTTGGGACATCAAATTCAATTCACTTGATAAATACTTAAATAAAATTAATACCAAAAATAAATCAATTAAAAAGTAAAAATGGCAAATCAAAACAACAAAGCGGGACTAATCATAACGTGAGAGTTCAACGCATGGAAAGAAATTCTATTCAACGCTTTTGCAGACGCAGAAGCATTAGCAGAATGGTGTGGACCTCCTGGCGTTCCAATCACTGGAGTAAAATTTGACTTCAAGACCAATGGAGTTTTTCATTACAAAACAGATATGCAGGGACAAATAGCATTTGGAAGATTTGCGTACGGACAAATTAAAAATTCTGATATGATCGAATTCGTTAGTTCATTCTCTGACGAAAATTGCGGCATTACAAGAGCACCGTTTAGCGACAAATTTCCACTTGAAATTTTCAATCATGTTGAATTTACAGAAAAAAACGGCAAGACAGCAATTACACTTTCAGGACATCCAATAAATGCTACAGAAGAAGAATTGAAATTCTTCTTTCAAATATCCGCAGGTATGCAACAAGGGTTTGCAGGAACATTCAATCAACTTGAAAATTATTTATCAAAGTCATAAAGAAAGCAAAACACTCTATTGGATTTTCACAATACTTTTAGTTTGCGTTTATTTGCTCACAAGTATTTCACAATTAGCAGCTGTTCAAAGTTCTGTTGGGTAATGATATATTAAAATGCCCACTTTGTATGTTGCCTTTCTCGGAATTACAAAAATGGTAGGAGCGATTGCGATTATAATTCCTAATTTTCCGAGACTAAAAATGGGCTTATGCAGGATTGATGTTTGATTTTATGAACACCACAGAAAATAGGGTAGCCGCTAACAAGTAGTTTAGTGCAAGCATGGCAGGAGGTCGTTTGCTACGGTTGTAGTACCTGTTGGTTTATTTCTGGTCCTGGTTTTTTAATGTTCTGAAAGTTAATGAATAGCGGATCTTTTTAACCGGTGCGGTACTATGCTGCCATTGCGTTTTGGAAATTCCCTGCATTGCATACAGTGAGCGCCTTTTTACAGGTAAAGAAATAGTAGCTTGCCGGGTTTGCTGATCCTTCTCATGTGGTCTCATCTTGAATATACAATCAGCGGCCAGCGAAACGCCGATAATAACGTCAAAAGGTGGTGCATCACGATGCCAGTTAATAACCGAGCCGATAGGATATTCGGTAATTAAAAATTGTGCGATCAACTCCTGGGGTATC
>JBBJMD010000352.1:0-2612 GCA_037719925.1 Ferruginibacter sp. | reverse complement strand
TGTGATCCCGGATTTGAATACCGCGAAAACATTGAGACAGGCTCTCTCGCTGCGGCTGCAGGCGGCTTTACCGATGTAATGGTTGTCCCCAATACTGACCCGGTCATTTCGGCCAAATCCCAGGTAGAATATATTGTTCAAAAATCATCCGTTTCGGGGGTTACCATTTACCCGATTGGTGCCGTATCAAAAAATGCGGCAGGAAAAGAATTGGCTGAAATGTATGATATGGCCAATTCCGGTTCCATATCTTTCAGTGACGGTCTCCATGCAATCCAGGATGGCGGCCTCCTGCTTAAAGCACTTCAATACGTTAAAACCATCGACGCCACTATAATTCAATTGCCCGATGATAAGAGCATAGGTGGTGGCGGACTCATGAACGAAGGAATTATTTCCACCAGGCTGGGTTTGCCCGGAAAGCCTGTAATGGCGGAAGAACTTATGGTGGCAAGAGATATTGAGCTGACGCGTTATGCCGGCAGCCGCTTACATTTTACAGGCATCTCTTCCGCTAAAAGCCTGGACTATATTAAAAAGGCCAGGGCTACAGGGCTAAAAATTACTTGTTCCGTTACTCCCTACCATTTATTTTTTTGTGACGAAGACCTGCTCCAATACGATACCAATTTAAAAGTAAACCCTCCGTTAAGAACAAGAGAAGATACCCTTGCCCTGGTAGCAGGTTTATTTGACGGGAGCATCGACTGTGTTGCCTCTCACCATATTCCACAGAATTATGATAGCAAGGTCTGTGAGTTTGAATATGCAAAAAATGGCATGATCGGGTTGGAAAGCTTATTTGGAGTGATAGGGGCAGTGCTGCAAGATGCACGTTCAGCCTACTGGCCCTTGGAAAAATTTATTGACTGTTTGAGTATTGCCCCAAGGAACATTTTTGGGCTGCCTGTGCCGGAAATAACAGCGGGTGCTAAAGCGGTGCTTACCCTCTTCAACCCCGCTACAGAATTTATCTTTGAAGAAAAGGATATCAGGTCAAAATCAAGGAATTCGGCTTTTATCGGAAAACGACTCAAAGGCAAAGTGATTGGAATAATAAACGGTAATAAAATCCATTTAAATTAGATGAAGCAAATTACGCCTACGCAAAAAGGTCTAATAACAGGCGCGCTGATGATCATTGCTTCCCTTGTTTCTTTGTATATTTTAAACAACCCTGTTGAAAGTTATTCCAGTTCGTAGTTTATTTAATATTTGCCGCAAAAGATAGTATGGAACATGTTGTCTTATTCAAAATCACCTGCCGGGAAAAAATCATTCAGGGATTTCTTTTCCATCGGGTTTAAGACATTTATCATCATTACATTATTAATGGCCGTATATTCCTATTTTTATTTCAGCACATACTGAATTCAGGGATGGCAAAATTGCGGAAAACAGCCGTTTACATATTTTACAAGGCCACCAATTACCCAATGAAATCGAGGGAAATACAAAGCAGTTAAAAAAAATGTTTATGCCGCTGATGATCTCTTCCGCAATATTCCGGTACCTGATCTCCGGCGCACTCATCGCAGTAATTACGGCGGGATTTTTAAGCAGGAAGACAGCCTTGGTAGATAAAACCCCGTAACAGCGGCCCGTTTAAAAGAATGATTGTTAATTTTAAATTTAAAACCTCGTGGCTGGATATAATAATTATCCTATAACTGGAGACAAATTAATAGATATTTCCTGGGCAAACATAGCCCCGATCAGTAAAATCAATAAATTGAACGATTCAAAAAAATTTACCCGCTCTTCAACGCTCCCCCTGCCGGTGGCGCAAGCGTAAAAAGCATAGACGTATCAATTATAATTCCGCTTTACAACGAAGATGAATCTCTGCCCGAACTGGCCGCCTGGATTGAAAACGTCATGAATACCCACCATCTCAGTTATGAAGTAATAATGGTGGATGACGGGAGCAGTGACAACTCCTGGGAGGTAATTGAAACACTCCGCCAACAAAATGAAAATATCCGGGGTATCAGGTTTCAACGCAATTACGGTAAAAGCGCTGCTCTGAATGAAGGATTTAAAGCGGCGAAAGGCGATGTGATCGTTACGATGGATGCTGACATGCAGGACAGCCCGGATGAAATTCCTGAATTAAGGAATATGATCATTGAACAAGGGTTTGATATGGTAAGCGGCTGGAAAAAGAAACGGTATGATAATAAACTAACCAAAAACCTTCCTTCAAAATTATTTAATCTTACCGCCAGCAGGGCCACGGGGATAAAACTGCATGATTTCAATTGTGGCCTCAAGGCTTACACAAATAAACTGATCAAATGTATTGAAGTGTATGGGGAAATGCATAGGTATATTCCCGTACTTGCAAAATGGGCCGGCTTTAGAAAGATCGGCGAAAAAGTGGTAGAACACAGGCCCAGGAAATACGGTGTAACAAAATTTGGCTGGACCCGTTTTGTGAATGGCTTTCTCGACCTTGCCTCCATCATGTTTATGGGGAAATTCGGAAAAAAGCCAATGCATATATTTGGATTATGGGGCACAGTTGTTTTTTTTATTTGCCTTTGTATATGGATCTACCTGTTTTCAGTCAAAAAATTTTACTCCCAGTTAAATATTAACGACCGGCCTTT
>JBBJMD010000125.1:0-11894 GCA_037719925.1 Ferruginibacter sp. | reverse complement strand
CGGCATTCACTGGGGCATGAGTGTTGACCTGAATAGCTGTATTGGTTGCGGCGCCTGCGTGGTTGCATGCAGTGCGGAAAACAATGTGCCGGTAGTGGGTAAAAGCGAAGTAAAACGTTTTCATGAAATGCACTGGCTGCGTATTGACAGATATTACAGCGGCGATATGAACAATCCGGATGTAGTATTTCAGCCGATGCTTTGCCAGCATTGCGATAATGCCCCGTGCGAAAACGTATGCCCGGTAGCAGCCACCAATCATAGTGCCGAAGGATTAAACCAGATGACCTATAACCGTTGCATAGGCACAAGGTATTGCGCCAACAACTGCCCTTATAAGGTGCGCCGTTTCAACTGGCTGGACTTTACCGGCTCGGATAGTTTTGCGGATAACCAAAACCCTATGGTTGAGCAGGGATATATGAATGAATCAGTTTTGCAAATGAATGATAATCTTACCAGGATGGTATTAAATCCTGATGTAACGGTTCGTTCAAGAGGAGTGATCGAAAAATGTTCTTTTTGTGTTCAGCGACTACAGGATAGTAAACTGGAAGCAAAGAAAGCCGGCGACCCCTCCCTGGTACGGAATGTAAAAACTGCCTGTATGCAGGCTTGTCCGGCAAATGCGATCCATTTTGGAAATGTTAACGACAAAGAAAGCGACGTGTATAAGATCCGGCATATCGAACAGAAACACCGTAATTTTTACGTATTGGAACAATTACATGTGCTGCCGAATGTTAGTTATTTAGCGAAGATCAAGAATACCGACCGGAACGTAACCAATGAAAAGGGAGGAGAGCTCATCGAAAAAGGGGTGGAACACGAAAAGGTACACGGGTAAACGCCTCCCGGTCCGGGAAGACAAGGCTGGAAATTATGCGAACAACAGGATATTTTGTTTGAGAAGGTTCAATAAAGATATAAAGTACAAGGGAGTGACACAACGATGATCCACAAAGCTGTGTTGCCCGTTAAATAATAAAAACCAGGCTACGCTGACAGCTAACGCTAACAGCTACAAAACAGCTAACGAACTATGTCATTATTAAAGTACGAATCACAGATCAGGGAGCCTTTGGTGGATGGTAATAAGGATTACCACCAGGTAACAGAGGATATCATACGCCCCATTGAGATGAAGCCGAGCCGTTTATGGTACATTGGCTTTTACGTAAGCGTGGCATTGTTATTATTTGGGGTGTACAGTGTTTACAGGGAAGTTACCTACGGTGTGGGTCAATGGAACCTGAATAAAACTATTGGATGGGGTTGGGATATTACTAATTTCGTTTGGTGGGTAGGTATCGGTCATGCGGGAACACTTATATCAGCTATCTTATTGCTTTTCCGCCAGGGCTGGAGAACTGGTGTGAACCGCGCTGCGGAGGCTATGACCATTTTTGCTGTAATGTGCGCGGGGCAATTTCCTATCTGGCATATGGGAAGGGTGTGGCTGGCATTCTTTATTATGCCTTATCCGAACTCAAGGGGCCCTGTATGGGTAAATTTTAACTCGCCCCTGCTGTGGGATGTATTTGCAATATCTACTTATTTTACCGTATCCTTATTATTCTGGTATTCAGGTCTTATACCAGATCTTGCAACGGTTCGGGATAGGGCAAAAACAAAATTGCGTAAATTTTTATACGGCATCGCTTCTTTTGGCTGGTCGGGCAGTACCAAGCACTGGCAACGGCATGAGAGTTTGTCTCTGGTGCTTGCAGGGTTGAGCACGCCGCTGGTATTATCGGTACATACGATTGTATCCTTCGACTTTGCTACATCGATCGTTCCCGGATGGCACACTACGATATTTCCTCCTTACTTCGTTGCCGGTGCTATCTTCAGCGGGTTTGCGATGGTGCAAACACTGCTGATCATTGTGAGAAAGGTTTTCTCCTTGCAGGATTATATTACCCTTGGGCATATTGAGGCCATGAATAAGGTTATCGTTTTGACCGGCTCCATCGTTGGTATTGCCTATATCACCGAGTTGTTTATTGCATGGTACGGCCAAAACCCTTACGAATGGTATGCCTTTAAAGAAAACAGGGCAAATCTCTTTAGTCCGTATGGCTGGAGTTACTGGTTAATGATGTTCTGTAATGTGGTATCTCCCCAGATGTTCTGGTTCAAAAAATTAAGGCGGAATATTGCGTTTACTTTCTTCATGAGTATCATCGTTAATATCGGGATGTGGTACGAACGGTTTGTAATTATCGTAACTTCTACTTACAGGGATTATTTACCTTCTTCCTGGAGCACTTACTACAGTCCGTCTATTTGGGAAATTGGCTTTTACCTCGGAACGTTTGGTTTATTCTTTACATGTTTCTTCCTATTCGCAAAATATTTCCCCGTTATCGCCGTAGCGGAAATTAAAGCTGTATTAAAGACCAGTGGCGAAAATTACAAACATAAGATGACGGATATAGAAAAGTCGGATGCGGATAAATTTTATTTGGATGAAGTAGAGCATTCGCATTAGTTACTGATCCGAAGGGAAATATGAAACATAGATAGTTGAACAGCATTTAATGTTAATACGCCCGGAACTTAACATGTTTGGGGCAAAAGATAAATTTTATGGCCGGAGGAATTAAAAAATTTGTTGTAGGATGTTTTGACGATGAAGCGGTGTTATTTCCCGCTGTGAAAAGTGTTCGCCGTGCAGGGTACAAAATACACGACGTTTATACACCCTTCCCTATTCACGGGTTAGATCACGCGTTGGGATTAAGGGAAACAAGCCTGCATACAGCAGGTTTTATTTACGGCATAACGGGCACAACAACGGCCCTTGCCTGTATGAGTTGGATCTTTACAAAAGACTGGCCGCTAAATATTGGCGGAAAGCCTCATTTTGCCTTACCCGCCTGGATTCCTATTACGTTTGAATTAACGGTTTTATTCTCCGCGGTGGGGATGGTGCTTACCTTTTGTTATTTATGCCAGTTATCGCCTTTTATCAAAAAACATCATTTTCACCCCCGGGCAACTGACGACCTGTTTGTGATGGCGATTGAGTGCACAGATAAAACCAATGATACCGAAGTGCAGGCATTTTTACAAAAGGCCGGTGCAAAAGAAATAAATATTCAATCCGCGGAAACCGGTTGGTGGATCGGGCGGTATGACAGGGAGCAAAAATTATATGGCGATACTGAAAAAGGGTATTAATTAAGCCTTTTGTTTTCTGCAGTCCTGGTTAATTATAAAGTTGAAACCACGCAGCAACTAACCTGAAATTTAAAGGTTCCTGGTAACCCGGATAAATCCGGTAAATTTTTGGGAAAAAATAAACAGAATGAAAAAGAATACCATTATAACCGTTTTAGTGGCTAGCGTTGCAGGTTTGGCGATGATGACCAGCTGTGGAAGCAAACGCGACCCGGGAAGGACATATATGCCGGACATGTCTTATAGCCGTGCAGTTGAAACCTATGCGCCCCTGGACTCGTTACTTTTTACTACTGACCAGAAAAACCCGGGAGATAAAATCTATTATAACAGCAAGCCGGTGGAAGGCACTATAGAAAGGGGCGAAATGTTCCCTTACACAATGCCTAATGATTCCCTTGGTTATAAAATGAGCGCCCAGGTAAAAAACCCGCTTCCACCCCTGGTTGGCAGGACAGCCTTGAAACAGCCCGGCTATTTAATATTAACTGCGCAATTTGTCATGGCGCCGGGGCAATGGGTGACGGGCCAATAAGTACTTCAGGCAAAATTGGTGGAATAGCGAATCTTACCTTACCTAATTATGTTGAGATGGCGGATGGCACTATATTTCATGTTATAAATTATGGAAAAAACCTGATGGGAAGTTATGCGGGTCAGCTTACCAGGAAACAACGCTGGCAAATGGTTCAATATATCCGGACCTTACAGCCCAAACCGGAAGGAGGAACACCGGCAGGTGGAGCCCCCGGGACAGATAGTACCGGAGTTAAGGGAACGGCGAACACTGTGAAAGGAGATAGCGCGGCGGCTAAAATTTAATATAAGCATTCACTATAAATAAAGTTAGATGTCTAAGTCATTCGAATTACCGGGAAACTATAAGAAATGGACAATGGGCCTGATCGGTGCCGGTTTGATAGCATTATTATACGGGTTTATAGCTTTTCATCCTTTTGAACATGCCGCCCACGGAACTAATGTTAATGCAACAAGATTTTGGGCGGTGCTGTTACAGAACAGTGTTTTCTTTTTGTTGTTATGCAATACGAGTATGTTCTTTATAGGCATCACCACCCTGGCCATGGGTGGCTGGCAGGTAGCATTGAAAAGAGTACCTGAAGCAATCTCCAGTGCGGTTCCTGTATTGGGCATTATTTGTTTTATTATATTAATGTCGATAGTCTGGGGCGGTAGAACCGACATCTTCCCCTGGTTGGATAAAGAAGCTGTTGCCCAGGATAAATTACTGAATGGAAAGAAAGGTTTTTTAAACCCCGTCTTCTTTACTGTTTGGAGTACGATCACTATTTTTCTCTGGTGGTACATCGGGAAGAAGTTGCGTTCCTTTAGCATTGAAAGTGATAAATCCGGCCCGATGGACTATACAACCGGGAAAAACTGGGTCAATAAGAATATTTTATGGGCGTCTTTTTTTATCGTTTTCTTTGGATTGACAGTAGGTTCCACTATTCCCTGGTTGTGGATCATGAGCATTGATGCCCATTGGTATAGTACCATGTTCAGCTGGTATACTTTTGCAAGCACTTTTGTGGCCGGTATGTCATTGATAGCCTTGTATGTCGTTTTCCTGAAAAACAGGGGCCAGTTAGAGTTTGTAACAGATGAGCATCTGCATGATATAGGAAAATTCATGTTCGCCTTTTCTGTGTTCTGGACTTACCTTTGGTTTTCACAATATATGCTGATCTGGTACGCAAATATTCCGGAAGAAACCGGCTATTTTAAAATTAGGGTACAAGGTCCTTTCCGCGGTATATTCTTTTTGAACCTGATCCTGAATTTTGTTTGCCCCTTGCTGATATTTATGAAAAAAAGTCCCAAGCGCAACTGGACACTGGTTACATTTATGGCTGTGTTGATCATATTCGGGCATTGGATCGATTTCTGGCAAATGGTAATGCCCGGCACAGTTGGCTCCCATGCAGAACTAATGCCTTTTGAATTCGGGATCGCAGCATTATTTGTGGGTATCATGATGTGGAGGGTAGGAATTTATATCAACAATTATCCATTGACAGCAAAAAACCATCCTTTCCTGAAAGAAAGCATCATACATCATACCTAAATATTTTTGCCTGGTGTAGAATGGCATTTACCCCGGAGCAAAAAGAAGAATACTGGTTGGATTGCTTCTGCGAAAGTTTATGCTTCAACCTTTAAACAACATAACTGATTAACAATTTTTGAAAATAATTTTGCAACATGACACAGATTTTTGTGATAGCGATCGTAATAATGATTTTCATAGTGATCTTTCAAATTTCGAAAGCCAGTGAATATGTAAGTGTTTTGAAAGGTGAGGAAAAAGCACGCAAGCAAAATAATAAGATCAACGCTTTTTTATTGATAGGCTTTTTAATACTGGGATTGATAGGTTGCTGGTGGTGCAATGACCTCTATTATAGCAAAACCCTGTTTCCTCAAGGTGCGGCTTCCGAAATGGGAGAGAAAATTGATTTAATGCTTTACATTACCATTGCTGTTACAGGGGTAGTTTTTTTTATAACCCAGATCCTGCTTTTCTGGTTCTCCTTTAAATACCAGGAAAAGGATGATAGGAAAGCCTACTATTTTCCCCACAATACAAAGCTGGAATTATTATGGACAACAGTACCAGCAATATTTTTAACTGTGTTGGTAGTGTTTGGTTTAAAATATTGGTTCAAGATGACCGGGGAGGCCCCAAAAAATTCTGTAGTAGTAGAAATTACCGGCCACCAGTTTGGGTGGGAATTTCGTTATCCTGGCCCGATAAGGCCCTGGGAAGAAAAAATTATAAACTGACCAAGGGCGCCAACGGGCTCGGTGTGGATTTCACTGATCCAGCCAGCCATGACGACATGCATGTTCCTGCAACGGTACATATCCCGGTGGGAAGGCCGGTAAAATTTATCATCAATGCGCAGGATGTTATTCATGATGTAGGGCTGTCCCATTTCCGGTTGAAAATGGATGCCGTTCCTGGCATACCCACTACCTTGTGGTTTACGCCATTATACACAACGGAACAGATGAAAATCAGGTCAGGCAATCCAAATTTTGTTTACGAGATCAGTTGTGACCAGATGTGCGGAAAAGGACATTTTTCCATGCGGGGTGTAATAGTAGTGGAGAGTGAGGAAGAGTACAGGAGATACTTGGCAACACTCGATCCTGAATATTGGACCGTGTACCCGGATAAAAAACCCAGGGCGGCACCCGCAACAACTCCTTCCAATACGGATAGTACAAAAAGTAAAGCTCCGCTGGCGGCAATATTGCCTGCAGCCAATAACTAAATTGTATTGAAATAAAAGACAGACAATGAGTAATATAGCCACAATACACGAATCAGATGTTCATGGTGTCCATGAAGAGCATCATGAGCATCACCATCACGAGACTTTCATCAGTAAATACGTTTTCAGCCAGGACCATAAAATGATTGCACGGCAATTTTTAATAACTGGTATCATCTGGGCTATAATCGGAGGACTATTTTCCGTTTTATTCCGGCTGCAATTAGGCTATCCTAATTCCACGTTTCCCTGGTTGGAAGATATTCTGGGTCATTGGGCGAAAGGAGGAAAAATAGACCCAGAGTTTTATTATGCCCTCGTTACCATGCACGGAACCATACTGGTATTTTTTGTTTTGACGGCCGGACTGAGCGGTACTTTTGCCAACTTCCTGATCCCCCTTCAAATTGGCGCAAGGGATATGGCCTCTCCCTTCTTAAATATGCTGAGCTATTGGTTTTTTTTCCTGGCCTCCATTATTATGTTTGCCTCGCTGTTTGTCCAAACCGGGCCTGCCAGCGGGGGATGGACGATCTACCCACCTTTAAGCGCCCTGGGAGATGCTTCCAGCGGTTCTAAAATTGGCATGACCCTCTGGTTGGTCAGTATGGCGATGTTTATTGTAAGTTCACTACTAGGCGGCCTCAACTATATTTCCACCATTCTTAATATGCGTACGAAGGGTATGAGCATGACCCGGCTGCCCCTTACCATCTGGGCTTTATTCTTCACAGCAGTATTAGGGGTATTGTCATTCCCGGTGCTTTTATCCGGTGCTATCTTATTATTATTTGACAGGAATCTTGGAACAAGTTTTTTCCTTAGCGATATTGTAGTGAATGGTAAAATATTGCCAAATGAAGGCGGCAGCGCTATCCTGTTCCAGCATTTATTCTGGTTCCTCGGCCATCCGGAAGTATATATCATATTATTACCTGCCATGGGTATGTCATCCGAGATACTTTCGGTAAACAGCCGGAAACCCATCTTTGGTTATATGGCGATGGTAGGTTCGTTATTTGCAATCGCGATACTTGCCTTCCTTGTTTGGGCGCACCATATGTTCGTTACAGGGCTCAACCCGTTCCTCGGGGCATTCTTTGTTTTACTCACTTTGCTCATCGCGGTTCCGTCTGCAATTAAAGTATTTAACTGGCTCACTACACTCTGGCGGGCGAATATCAGGTTTACACCGGGAATGTTATTTGCCATCGGGTTCGTAAGTTTATTTATCAGCGGTGGATTGACTGGTATTTTCCTGGGTAATTCGGCGCTGGATATCCATTTGCATGATACCTACTTTGTAGTTGCGCATTTCCATATCGTAATGGGTGTGGCTTCTTTCTTTGGTATGTTTGCGGGGGTATATCACTGGTTTCCGAAAATGTTCGGCCGGTTCCTTAATAATACGCTTGCCTATATACATTTTTGGGTTACCCTCATCGGGGCTTATTTGATATTCTGGCCTATGCATTATGAAGGCCTGGCGGGTATGCCAAGGCGGTATTATGATTACTCAATGTGGGAATCGTTTAAGATGTTTGGAGGATTGAATGAATTTATAAGTTTTGTTGCCATGATCGTGTTTGCCACTCAATTGTTATTTGTCTTCAACTTTTTCTATAGCATTTTCAAGGGCAGAAAAGTAACAACGCCTAATCCATGGGGAGCCAATACTTTGGAATGGACCACTCCCGTCCGGCCTGGCCATGGTAACTGGGTTGGTGAAATTCCCGAAGTGTACCGCGGCGCCTATGATTACGGTAAAGACGGCAGGGAATTTATTCCGCAAACAGAACCAGTGGGTGAAAATGAAAGCCACCATTAGTAAATTTAATAATTTAAAAATTTCAATATTTGATAGGAAAAAATGAATAGAAGGTGGGAAGAGCGACATGAAAGGGAAAAAAGGTGAAAGTGAAATGTGAAAATTTGAAAAGAAGAAATAGCTTGTGTGTGGATGTTTTTGAAGAGATAATTAAATAAAGATTTTTGATACGGATGTTGCAGGAAAAAACTACTATAACCAATTCAACTTCGCTTGCATTGGCCTCAATAGTGAAGGATTATTTTCAACTGATCAAATTCACATTGAGCTTTATGGTAGTGTTCAGTACGGTAATCAGCTACCTGATAGCTACTGATTATCGCAATCCATTGGACGTACTGTTGTTATTTTTGGCCGGCATGCTGATTACTGGCTCCGCAAACGCAATAAACCAGGTGGCGGAAAAAGATTCTGATGCATTAATGAAACGTACCGCCGGCCGCCCTGTAGCCAGTGGGAGAATGACCGTTGCACATGCAAGCACCTTTGCCGCGATCACTGGCATTGCAGGCCTGCTGATCATGCTGCTGAATTTTAACTGGCAAAGTTCTTTGATTGGTTTAGTGAGTTTATTTATTTACGGATTCATTTACACTCCTTTAAAAAAGGTAAATTCAGTAGCCGTATTAATTGGCGGTTTGCCGGGTGCACTTCCCTGCCTGATCGGCTGGGTGGCATCCTATTATGATAACGAGATTATCTGGACAGGAGGATGGGTGCTTTTTGCCATACAGTTTATATGGCAATTTCCGCATTTCTGGGCAATAGCCTGGGTAGCCCATTCAGATTATACTAAAGCGGGTTTTAAATTATTGCCCGGCGATAAAGGACCAGCGAAATTTACTGCCCTGCAAACCATCATGTATAGCACACTCATGTTGCCCATTGGGGTACTGCCTTATTATTATAATATCAGCGGTATCGTGAGTTTGTGGATATTAATGGTTTGTAATCTTGTGATGATCGCTTTAAGTGTGCGCCTGTATATAAAAATGGATGCGGCAAGTGCCCGAACGGTAATGTTCAGTTCTTATTTTTACCTGGCAATTGTATTTATAGCATTATTGGCCGATAAAATTCATCAGCCGGTTTTACAGTAGCATTCATTCCGGGAGATTCGTTTGGATTATTAAAAAGGTTCCGGAAGCAACCTTTTACAAGCTTCGTTAAAATAATAATTATTAAATAAAATATGCCCTTTACCGGGCCGGAGATTATGAGCACAGCGGTGATGGAACAAAGAAAAAGGATACATCCTCATAAGTTTACCCTTTGGGTAGGGGTTGCAAGTATCGTAATGATGTTTGCCGGGTTAACGAGCGCTTACATTGTTAAACGTAACCAGGCCAACTGGACCACATTTGAGTTGCCCGTGATGTTTTGGTATTCAACGGCTGTAATTCTGATCAGCAGCCTTACGTTGTACCGGTCGAACCAGGCATTCAAGCAGCGGGAAATGGCAAGGTACCGGGGGCTGGTAGTAACAACTTTGCTGCTGGGAATAGTATTTGTAATTATGCAGGGTATTGGCTTTAACCAATTATGGTTTAAAGGGATTACACTCACAAAAAATGTATCATTTTCTTTTTTGTATGTTATTGTAGGTCTGCACGCCTTGCATGTCATCGGGGGGGTGGTAGCACTTATTATATTGTTTGCAAAGGCATTTAGCGGAAAAGTAAGGAATTATAATATCGTGCCGTTGGAAGTGATCAGTACTTACTGGCATTTTGTGGATGCACTATGGATCTACCTGTTGCTTTTTTTAATATTGATCCGGTAGCGTTATTTAAATTCATACACAACTTAGGAATATAAAGTTTTCAATAACTTATATATTTGCCCTTCAAAGGGAGGGTATAATCGATAAACATTTTTTAAAATAAAGTTTTATAAATGTCTACAGCAGCAGCACAGCAGGGAACGAAATGGTGGAGGCAGAAGCCCGTTCAATGCAAGTTATGGAAAGGTGATGATGTGGTATTTTTTAATGAGCGATGCTTTTACATTCGGCGCCTTCCTGATCAGCTAGGCACCATTCGTTTCAGCGTGAATGACTGGGCTGACCCTAACCATGTTTTTAATGCTTTTCCTTTTACCGGCCATGATGCCAATCTCCCCCTGGCTTTTGTAAGTTTGATGACCTTTATCCTGATTGCAAGTTCGGTAACAATGGTTTTGGCAGTCCACGAAGGGCACAATATGAACAGGAAAGGTGTGGAAAAGTACATGGTGTATACCATAATCGGCGGACTGGCATTCCTCAGCTGCCAGGCATGGGAATGGACGCATTTGTTAACCGGTGAGCATGTAGCAATGATTGGTGATGGTACGTTATCCGTGTTACCCACAACGGTGAAATCCAATCCATGGGGCACCCCATTGTCTCACGAAGCAATGGCCGCAGCCCTGCAGGCCACACCACATGACCAGCTTGCTTCCATCGCGGCTACGCTGCACCATGAAGGCGGAGCCCATAATGCGGCCATGTCCAACGCAGAATTAATCAAATTTATTGAGTCATCAGGTTTGCACGCAAGTAATGCCGGGCCGATAGCTTTCGGGGGTTATTTCTTTGGTATTACTGGCTTTCATGGCTTCCACGTATTTTCGGGGGTAGTGATAAATGTGGTAATGTTAGTAAAAACCAGGCTGGGTCATTTTGATCAGCGTGGACATTATGAAATGATAGAAAAAGCCGGGTTATACTGGCATTTTGTAGACCTGGTTTGGGTATTTGTATTCCTTTGTTTTTACCTGATCTGATCTGAATTGCTCACCATAAATTATTGATTAACAAATAACGAATTATGTCATCACAATCATCTTCTCCGGAAATCACCTTTCATGCCGAACATACGGGAGGTACAAAAAAGATATGGAGAACATTTTGGCTTCTATCTATCTTAACTATTATTGAATTGGTAATAGGTTTATTTATTTATAATTTACACAAGGGAGATAATCCGAATCATACGCTTGTGCTGGCCTTTAAGGGCATGGTTTGTATCTTAACCCTTGCCAAAGCATATTATATTGTTTCTGTTTTTATGCACCTTGGGGATGAAGTAAGAAACATGATCATGACGATCGTTGTTCCTTTGTGTTTGTTTATCTGGTTCATTGCGGCATTTTTATGGGATGGCAATAGTTGGAAAGTATTACGTAACAGGTATAATGGCATGCCGGATAATGTAGAAAAAGTACAACCAGCGGCAAAAGAAAAAGGGGCGAAAGATTAGTGGTATCCATTAAATAATTTTTATAGAAACCATCGTCTGCATAGAGCGATGGTTTTTTGTTTGGAAAAAATAAGTAATGAACAAAAAAGCAATACTTGGATTATTATTGGCGATTGCGATGCCTTTGGCCGGCTATTATATTGTAAAATATTATAGCAACCAGGTCATGCATATGCCACGTCGTTATTTTTATGACAGTGTTGCCGTAGTAGAAAAAAATGGCAGAACTTCTTCAGACACTATCTGGCACAAAGTGAGGAACATTACCTTCACAAACCAGCGTGGGAAAACCGTTACCCTGGATTCACTTAAAGGGAAAATACTGGTGGTGGATTT
>JBBJMD010000021.1:0-33423 GCA_037719925.1 Ferruginibacter sp. | reverse complement strand
CTTTGTTTTGTAAGCTGGTAATAGCGTAACCGCAATTCAAGCCGTACTAACCTGTTTTGATTGGTAAGGGAATAATGTTGCCGCATCATAAAAGAAAGCCATCCTAACAATACAAAAATTGCCGCAATTGCCATCCATTCTATGGATCGCTCCGGATATTTTATTGCCTGCCTTGTACTGGCTGCAATAAAAAAAACAAGCAGGGGATAAAAAATAAAATGATGGAGAGGATAAAACTTAAGGTGATTATTGTATTGCTGTGTTTTCATGATGATCCGAGTAAATTAGGTTGTAATTTAATGAAAGTAGGGTAAGTTACCGAGACAAAGCATATTTCAATGGAAACCGGAAAATGCAGCGGGGAATAACCGGGTATTAAAAAGCGGTTTACTGCGCGGGCATGTCATTATTGGAACTGAGAATACTGAATGGGAATGATCTCAGTTTTCATGGCGGAAATTCGGCAAATTCCGGTACCGTGATTGCCGGGCGCAGGATAAACTGGATTTTAAAAAGGAAGAATTAATTTTAGGATGCCTGAATTGCAACGATGATAAATTTTTGGCCGCTAAAGAGATCTATGCTGATGAGTCGCTGCAGGAAAGAAGAATTTTATTTATTATCCATCGTGCTGAATCATTTGATGTACGAGTAATTTTCCTCATTCAAAGAAAAGGTTTACAGGATTACCTGAGTTCATTTACTCGTCACGTTGTCATTTGCAGGACAATGACGATCGTTAGTATACTTTTATCTATTATTTAATAAGCAATAAAAAATTTGATAGCAGGGAGAGGTTTTTTACAATTTTGCCAAGCCTCCCAGATGCGATATTTTTTTAAAATAATTTTTGAAAAATATTAGATAAGTCCTGTAGTGGCCACACCCGGAATTGCTAAACCTAACCTTTGCAAAGTTCATCCGTGGCTTAAGGAACAACCAATCCATTTAGTTATATCCCCATTATTGCGACAAAATTTTTTTTTTTACAATGCGCTATAAACCAGCTGAAAACAATTAGCTGTTTAGACCAGCTTGCCGGGGTATTAATTCCACCGGTATTACTATCTTGTGTTGGAATGAATTTTCTTTACACTTATTCCTTTGTCGACTGGTCGCTGATAATCCTCGCAGCCTTTATTATCGGTCTTTCCAAGGCTGGATTAAAAGGCATTGATATGATGAATGTTACCATCATGGCCATTGTGTTTGGCAGCAAAGCATCAACAGGCATCGTATTACCCTTGCTTTGCGTGGCAGATATTATGGCGGTTATCTATTACAATCGCCATGCACAATGGCCGCACTTTTGGAAACTGATTCCATGGATGATGGCCGGCATCCTCGTTGGCGTATTTGTTGGCAAAGACCTTGATGAACAGATTTTCAGGAAACTGATGGCACTGATCATAATTTTAACCGTAATAATAATGGTGGCGCTTGAATTCCGCAAAACTGATAAGATCCCTAGAAATAAATTATTTGTTGCCAATATGGGCTTGATAGCAGGCTTTACTACTATGCTGGGCAACCTTGCCGGGGCTTTTTCAAATATTTATTTTTTGGCTATGCGTATGCCAAAAAATGATTTTATCGGCACGGCGGCATGGGTCTTTCTAGTGATCAATCTTTTCAAACTTCCTTTCCAGGTGTTTTACTGGAAAAATATCAGCACGGTTACGCTGCATACAGGGCTGTTACTACTGCCAGCACTGATAGCAGGTTTCTGGGCCGGGGTGAAAATTGTATCCAGGATAAAGGACGATAGTTACCGGAAAGTAGTTATCGTCCTAACACTTCTTGGAGCCATTGTTATTTTCTTCAAAAGATGATGTCAGTTAAAGAGCCAGGGGCTAAATAATAATGGAGGAGCGTGTTTGGTATCTTTCCTTATTTACCTGTTTCATGGAGGCATTCAATTATGCAGCTTCCATCGAAAGCTCCAGGACGTAATCCACCCGTCAAATTTGGGATTGTCGTTGTTTCAAATCAATAAAAGAAAATTTTTTAATTTAGCTGATATATGCAGTTCTATCGAATCAATAAATAAAGATGTGTAATCAATTGTAAAGTTAAGTGCCAAGAATTTTGGCAATCAATATGGAATACAAAGTAATATATATTATGGGTGTTTCCGGAAGCGGGAAAACTACAATCGGCCAACAATTAGCCTCCCGTACAGGTTATCCTTTTTATGACGCCGATAATTTTCATACCAAAGAAAATATAACTAAAATGAATGCAGGAATTCCACTAACCGATGAGGACAGGTGGCCATGGCTTGAGAATATCCATGACTTTGTAGTGAAAACAATCGCTACCCAAAATATTATCCTGGTATGCTCGGCCCTCAAGCAGGTGTACAGGGACCGGCTGAGCAAGGCAATAGAAGGAAAGTGCTGCTGGATATTTTTACAAGGCGATTATCCTACTATCCTCGAAAGACTAAATAGCCGGAGAGGGCATTATATGCCGGTAACTTTACTTAGGTCACAATTTGAAACCTTAGAAGTTCCTGATGATGCGTTGCGCGTGGATATAAACCTGTCACCCGGGAGGATTATTGATGATATCATTTTAAGAATACATAATTGAATAGACGTTTATTATCTGTTAAATTTTTTATTCCTGGCTTTGACTTCAAACCAGGATATGGTAGGCAACCCCAGGTATCATGTAACCAGTCAATGTACTTTACTTTTACATATCAATATATCACCAAATCCACAAAGTAAGCGCAGATGCGCTGGTGACCCTTTCACCAGGTAGATATTTAGATTGCTTGCATCTGTCATATATGTTGGGATCGCTTTAGAAGAATTTCTACGTAGTAATATTCCTTTTTACTACATCCGTACCTTACAACAATACGTACATTTACAGGGCGGGAATGTAAACTGAACCTGCGGCTAATAATTAAGTACAAAATAAATTATGAATACTCATTCACCTCAACAGGAAATTTTGCTTTTGATAAACACCAGTTTTTCTTCGCGGACCTGGGCAAAAATAAATGAATCTTTAAATGACAGGAAATTGTCCAGGAAGGAACAGTTAATGGAAGCTTGCTGGAACGGGCTAACTCCCGAGATGCTCCCTGAATGTTTTGAAAATTCCCATGGCAAATTTATAACCCTGTGGGGTATAACTGATGCAAATACTTTTATTGACCTGGAGTTTGGAGATTTTATGCAAAGAAAAGAAAACCAGTTCTCCGTGAATCCTTATGCCTTTATGCAGGTCCAGGGATATAATTAATGATCACTTTTTGGTTGGCAGGTTGTTTAACTGCTCATCAAACCAATGAAATCAATACCTATTCAGATTACTGTAGGTGACATAATTGGGAGGATAAATTAATATACTAACTAACCCGCAGCTATCCGGGATTGACTGATACGAATTTCATTTCTACGATATACAGCATCATGAATAAAGCTGGAACATTCTAAAACCAGGATCCCGCAACCAGTTACATATATCCAGTATCCATCCACTATCCAGAATTCCGAAGCCAGCATCCTGTAACTAATATCCCGTATCCGGCATCCAGTACCCCCTTCTATAATTCCCCCATTTGCCGGAGATATTTTTCCGAGTTTATTTTGACGTTGTCAGAAGGATTCAATCCCAATGCCTTTTTAAAAAAGATCGCGGCATTCTTCTTATCTCCCATAATGAAATACGCTTCACCAAGGCTATCCCATGTGTTAGCGCTTTTGGGAAACCGCTTTGTATTAATCGTTAACAGTTGTATGGCTTTTTCTTGCTCACCGTCATTCATCAACTGGTAACCGTAAGCATTGAGTTCAGTTTCTGTACCCACGGCTATGGCCTCATTCATTACCTTTTCCGCTTCTTCGGACTTATTCAATTCCTTTAAAATCCCGGATTTAATAATGAGCGTAGGGAAACCATTGTTTTGTGCAACAGCATTGTTTATCCAGGTAAGCGCCTGGTCGAGATTGATCTTGTTTTGAAGCGCGTAATTTGCTGCGCTTGAAAATCCCTGCCAGTTGAACCCTGTCGGCCCTTTTAGTTCTTCAGCTGCATTCGCCAGTACGATTTTATCTACGTCGAACAGTATCTTCACAAGAAGCTGTTTTTTTTCCCATTTTAAAACCAGGTCAGCCGAATTTTTGGTGATATTGGAAAAATCATAAGAAAGCATCTCTGTATGTGGCCCTTCACGGATACTGATTCCTGACCGAAGTATATCTTGTTTTGAATCATAGAAATAACTTCCCCAGGACCTGCTGTCCTTCGACAAGATAACTTCACCGCTATTATCTTTGTTTACTACAAAAAATAATCCATATACCCCGGCAGGTACCGGTTTCCCTGCTACGTTAGCATCATGAGAAATGCTAATGGTAGTATTTTCGTTCGCCCCTGCGCGCCATGGGGCTTCATTTCCTGTACCAAATCCCTGTTTGTTCCAACCATATGGAACAAGCCCTCCCCATACCTTGCGGCTTTTTACCGAGGGCCTGGAATAATTAACTGTGATCGTGGATATGCCAATAGTTTGTGAAACCATGGCAGCGGGGCTTGGTACCCGTGGGAGAGTGATCCCCTGGCTTCCCCCGGCAAAGCTAAACGATACAAAAAGAAAGAAATGCAACATTCTAATGATTACCTGCTTTGACATATACCTGTTGTTTTAATTAAGTTGATTGTGAAATCTTAAATTACAATTTGCTTTTTATTTATCATAAATTATTTTCCCCATACAATGATAATAAAGACTAAAGGCATAAAATAAAGGTGCCAGGCAAATGCTTTTTTCACCAGCATACCGCTTACTGTAAAACCCCGGGGACTCGGCCGTGAACAGGCAAAATATTTACATTTTATAAACAAAGTTTCCATTTTATGGAATATCAACAACTCCCAGTTCCTACAAGATCCTTGCTGGCATTGGGTTACGTTGATTGGCACAGATACTGCACTTTACGCATTACCTAAATTTTCCCATAAAGTTATCTACTCTCAAAAACTACCACAAATGAATCGTCGTATTTTTTCTATAACCAGTGCGGTAAGATCGGGAGCTCCGCCACAAAAGGGAAATAATACTGATAATGAAATCAGCATGCCTGACTATTTTACATTACGTATGGAAGAGAATATAGGCGGCAGGGTAAGCGGCGATGATTTGATTTACATCAACTGGAGAACCACGGCGGAAATCAATACCAGTCATTTTGAATTGCAAAAAAGCATGAATGGCAAAGATTTTAACCTTGTGGAAACGATCATGGCAAATGGCTTTTCGAAAACAATCACCAGGTACGCTACTACGGATACAAAATACAACTTTTGTTTTGGGGACCTGTATTACCGCCTCAAGCTCGTTTTTAAAAATGGCTCAGTTAGTTTTACGAATGCAATAACACTAGATCTGAATACTGTTGCAGGGGCGTCAGTATACGATTTGGCCTATCTAAAGAACCAGCAATAACCAATAATCGTTAAATAAATTCCGAAGCGCTGAATGCCTTACTGTTCAACGCCAGGGTAAATAATACCATTATTATCAGGAACAATCAACCACGCTTAAAACCTCAAAACCTCAAAAAAATTATATGAAATCAGAACAGGATCCGGAACTCACACCCGACTCAAGGAATCTTCACAAACTTGTAAGCCTGGCAGCCGGCAACTTAATGCCGAAGGCTGTCCAACGAAATAGTTTTATAGTTAATGAAGTTCCCAGGGAATTTCAAATCGCCGCGGATGAAACCATTGTTGCAACTATACTAAACAGCTTGCTGACTACCGTTGTAAATAATTCCAAACACAGCTGCATTCGCGTAAAAGCGAGAGAATACGAGGATGTGATATTTGTAAGTGTAAGGGATAACAACAGCGACCGTAATTATGATGTTAATGGAAACCTGGAAGAAATAAATCTTCTGGCGAAGAAGATGAACGGCACAGTAATTATCGAAAATATAGATGAAAAAATGACAACCATTTTGTTAAGTTTTCCAAATTTCCCCAAAGCAGCTTAATTCAACTTGGCCCGGATATAAAGTCCTGAAGAAAATTATATATCTCTAATACGCTTAAAAGATATTTCATAAATTGGGATACAATGCTGTAAGTATGGCATGCATTGGGTTTTTTCCTTTAGTATAATATTCATAATCACAATTAATTCCTTGTGCGGTTTATTTCGCTAAACCCCGGCTCTCATTACCTGCGGGCAGTACAGTAATTTATTCCCGCATTTCAAAAAGCCCGAAACTCCCGCAGGTACTTATTTACTATATTCATGGGCTTACTCTCCTGCTATTATAAACGCTCCTGCCTTTTTCAATAAATTTATTTCCGGTACTTTAATCCTTATACCAATCGCTTCAAAAAACCGGTAAAACTAACCAGGGCTAGCGCGTAAAAGCAAATAATACCTGCTTCAACACCATTGGCTCTCTAAAAAAGATGGCCTGGCTCATGTCAAACTGTTATTTTTAAACCCCACCCGGTCGATTTATTCCTGCTTTCTGAAGTCATGAAATTGGTGAATCATTTTATCCGGGGTTACTTTCCTTGGCATCCTGCTTTTGCCGGGATACTTGTAATTTTCTTATCCTCCTGGGAATCCAACCGGGGATGCAGCCTATTTACACAGGTAACATAGCCTGCATAATTTTTGAGGTAAAGCCACTGAAAGGCTAAATTTTACCTGAAGGCTACTGTTGCAGCGGAGAAGGTGATCCAATCTGCAGAAGCATTTATCACGCTCACATTTTATACGGGTACCCGACTTGGAAATTGGCCAGAACCACCACAAAATGTCGTATTTTTAATGTGATCAAAATAGTTAAGATGCCGAACTACACACTTAAAATCAATGGTAAGCAATATAAAGCAGCTGTTGTTGCTGATACTCCTTTATTATGGGTATTGAGAGATCACCTGGGCCTTGTTGGTACCAAATATGGTTGCGGGATTGCTCAGTGCGGCGCCTGCACCGTACATATGAACGGTAATGCGGTACGTTCGTGTACCTTGCCGGTATCAGCAATAAAATCCGCTTCCATTACAACTATTGAAGGACTGTCCGCAAATGGCGACCACCCATTACAAAAAGCCTGGGATGAAATTGATGTGCCGCAGTGCGGCTATTGCCAGGCTGGCCAGATCATGACAGCCGCGGCCTTATTAAAAAGAAGTCCGGCCCCCGGCGACGAAGAAATCGATAATGCCATGCATGCAAATATTTGCCGTTGCGGCGCCTATCACCGTATCCGCGAAGCTGTAAAATTAGCCAGTACTAAAATCTGATCAAAATGACCAACCCAATTACCACGAACAGGAGAGACTTTATAAAATTAAGTTCTATAACAGGGGGCGGCCTGCTCTTAGGTTTCAGCTGGTTTAGTTCCGAGGCGGAAACTCCTGTTATTATCAACCATATTCCACTGGAAGCCAGTAAAGGGTTTAACAGTTATCTCTCTATTTCGAGCGATGGTATTGTTACCATCCTGTCGCCCAATCCGGAACTGGGACAAAATATCATGACCTCTTTTCCTATGATCGTGGCGGAAGAGCTTGATGCCGACTGGACAAAAGTTAAAGTTTTACAGGCACCCCTTGATACAAAAAGTTTTGAGCGGCAGGTAACCGGAGGAAGCGGTGCCGTACCACATTCCTGGAAAAGGTTAAGGACCGCCGGTGCAACTGCAAGGCATATGCTCATACAGGTTGCTGCAAAAAGATGGAACGTGAGCCAGGAAGAATGTGCAACCAGTAATGGGTTTGTATTGCATTCCGGGTCAGATAGAAAACTTGGTTTTGGAGAGCTTGCTGACGAAGCATCATTGCTGGAGGTACCCACTGATGTAAAATTGAAGGATGCCAAGGATTTTAAGATAATTGGTACAGCCGTAAAAAACATAGCCAATAAAAGTATTGCAACGGGCAAAGGGCTTTTCGGATTGGATTTCTACAGGAAGGGTATGTTGTTTGCCATGATTCAGCGTCCGCCTTCCTTTGGTACGAAAATCAAGTCTGCAGACACAAAAGCTGCCAAAGCAATGCCTGGCATTACGAATGTAGTTGTGTTTAAAAATAATGTGGCCGTGGTGGGCAAATCAACCTGGGAAGTAACCAAGGCCAGGAAACTGCTGAAGATCGAATATGAAAATGACGGGGCCATTGAAAGCACCTCCGATCATAATAAGCTATTTACAACATTACTGGATAACGAAACGGTTGTGGTACGAAGGCAGAATGGCGATGTTGAGACGGCCTTCAATGGTGCTGCCAAAATAATTAAAAATGAATACCAGTGCCCCTTTTTGTCACATGCCCCGATGGAGCCGATGAATTTTTTTGCACATGTACGTCCCGATGGCGTGGAACTCGTTGGCCCTACGCAAACCCCGCGAATGCACGTGCAGAAACTGCAAAATTATTAGGCATACCCGAAGATACGATCACCCTTGAGATTACCCGCCTGGGTGGCGGCTTTGGCAGGCGCCTTAAATTTGATTATGTTGTAGAGGCAGCTGAATTATCAAGTCTTATAAAAGCGCCGGTGAAAGTTATCTGGTCACGGGAAGATGATATGATGGGAGGTAGTTACCGGCCTGCCGTCCGGTACCGTTTTGAAGCTGCATTAGACAGCAGTGGCAATCTTACCGGTTATAAATGCCGGGGGGTAGGCATCAATACGGGAAACCCAATGCGTGAGGATAATTTTCCATCAGGTGCCGTTGAAAATTTGCTAATTGATAGTGTTGAACATAAATCTCCGATCACCACGGGACCCTGGCGCGCGCCGATTACCAATTTTTTAGCTTTTGCCGAGCAATCTTTCCTTGATGAAGTAGCGCAGGCTGCGGGCAAGGATCCAATACAATTCCGGCTGGAACTATTGGATAAAGCAAGAAAGTCGCCGGCAGGAGCAATAAAGTACAATATCGACCGGATGGAAAAAGTAATAAAGATCGCGGCGGAAAAATCCGGCTGGGGAACAAAGGGGGAGGTGTCACAGGGTTTCAGTGTTTATTTTTCTCACCAGTCCTATGTGGCGCAGGTTTGTGAAGTAGTAATGAAAGAAGGTAAACCCGTTGTACAAAAGATATTCGCGGTTTCAGATTGCGGCCACGTGATCAATTTAAGTGGTGCACGGCAACAGGTAATGGGCGGAATTGTGGACGGCCTGGGGCATGCCATGTATGGCAAATTAACTTTTAAGAATGGTATGGCTGAGCAAAAGAATTTTAATGCTTACCGCCTCATCCGTATGAAAGAGATCCCGGAAATTGAAACTCATTTTGTTGATAACGGCATTGACCCAACAGGCTTGGGAGAACCCGCCTTGCCACCAACTGGCGGAGCGGTAGCCAATGCTATTTTTAAAGCAACCGGCAAGCGCTTAAAAAATCAACCTTTTATAGACGAGGAGGTGTTTGCATCCAAAGGATAAAAAAGGATTTTTGCAAACGGGGTGCCTACTTTTTTTGCCCTGTCAATATTTCCATCGCTAATGACCCTGCATTTACTCAAAAAATGCAAACTACAGGATCTTGTGGCAGTTTGAGCACCTGGTATTAATGGAAATATTAGCCATGAATATTGCCACTGGCTAATTGCACCTTTTGTCATTTTCGAGATCATTGCTTTTATCTCCGCCTAATGATAAATTAATTGTGGTGCGCCCAACACCACCCGCTAATCGTCGATGACTTTTATTCGGCTACGCGTTACTGTTATGTCCATACGAACAGTCTGCCAAAAAAACACGACTCCATATTATATCGGTGGGAGTCTGATTAAAATAGTATGTTTGGTAGTAAACAATGGTAACAAATAAAATACCCCGTTAATGACTAATGCAATTGGCCAGGCATTCCCGCAGAATTATAGCAAGATTAGTGAAGCAACCAGTTCTGCTGGCTTTACAATGGCCTCGGATGCCCTTACCTGCTCCTTCCTGCGGACGCTGGCAGCTTCAAAACTATCGGGCAAATTTCTTGAACTGGGCACAGGCACCGGGTTGTCCACTTCATGGATACTGGATGGAATGGACGCTTGCTCCTCTTTAGTTTCTATTGACAATGACCACGCATTCCTGGGGATAGCTAAAACCTTTTTAGGGAGCGACCCTCGACTGGATTTACTTTGTGTTGATGGCGGCTCATGGGTAAAAGACAACCTGCAAAAAAGATTTGATTATATTTTTGCCGATACATGGCATGGGAAATATCTTTTGTTGGACGAAGTATTGTCCATGGTGAAAGTAGGTGGTTTTTACATAATTGATGATATGCTCCCGCAACCTAACTGGCCGGAAGGACATGAGGAAAAGGCAGCTAACTTAATCAGCTATTTAGACGAAAGGGAGGATTTTTTATTGACAAGGCAAGTATGGGCAACCGGAATAATTGTCGCCGTCAAAATAGAAGCGCGGGGTGTTGTCCATGAACAAAATCAGGGAAGAAATTAGTAACCGCATCATGCCCTATAAAATTGACAAGGACAAGAAGAAGCACTTTTGGGTAGGTATCCCGCTGGGTATGCTTTTGCAATTTGTTACTTTATATGTTTTCCCGGCACAACATGCATTGTCGATTGGTATAACTATGGTGCTGTTGATTGCCGGTTGTTACGCTTTCGAATTATTTTCATTGGTAACCAGGAAAGGGCACGCCGAACACCTTGACGCGATCGCGGGAATAGTTGGCGGAATGGCAGGGATTGCCTTCACTTATATATTTATCTTTGTTTTTAATATCATACCATAAGTGAATCGCCTCAGAAGAAATGGTAAGCCTGGTAAGAAACGAGGCAAAAATAGTGACTTAACTTAATGCCCTGAGCAATAGCTACTCCATAATCATTTAACCCTTTTATACCTATCCTTTCCTTACCTGGTTAACCGGTGAGTGATGGTTGCATGCCGGGGAAATTGTTCAGCGAGTACAGCTTTGTCTGCTAATTGAAAATCCTTGAAATCGAAGCCCGGGGCCACTGTGCAGCCCACAAAAGCATAAGCACTGCCAGGGGCGGGTTCAGCTGCAAACCAGCAGCCTGCCGGCACAATTGCCTGTACCTGCTCCCCCATTATAATATCGCCCCCCAGCGTTATGGTCTCTGCGCGGCCATCCAAATGTATCAAATGTACCAGGAGGGTATCTCCGGCGTAAAAGTGCCAGCATTCATCACTCCTGATCGTATGAAATGCTGAAAAAGAATCCCGCTCCAATAAAAAATATATAGCCGTACTGTAATTCCTCTCCCCATTAAATCTGCACGGCAGAGATACTGCCGGGATCACTTCAGATGCCCTGTAATTTTCCCTGAAGTAACCGCCTTCGGGATGAGGCGATAGGGCAAACTTTTCAATAATAATCTTTGCAGAAACGGTATTGTTCATCAGGTATGCAATATTTTTTTAAATAAATACAGGCACTGCTATCAGGATGGCGTAACATTCCACTTAAGGGGGGCATCATACCAATGTTAAACCCGTTCATCAAAAAAACTATTTTTCAAACTTTTTTGGATAAGCAGGCCTTGCCGGAGCTTGCTGCGGGCTTTTTTCCAATTCCTTTAAAGCTACTTCGATAGCCTTTAGCAATTGCGGGTCGTTGCCCTTTATTACTTCTGAGGGTATTTGCTCCACTTCAATATCGGGTACCACCCCTGTATTTTCCACAATAAATCCATCCTTGGTCCAGATGGCCACATTGGGCGCGGTTACGCCACCGCCGTCAATAAATTCAGGAAAACCCAGGATACCTACAAGTCCGCCCCAGGTGCGCTTTCCAACAATGGTGCCCACATTAAATTTATGAAACATCCATGGAAGCATATCGCCGCCGGAACCAGCGGTTTCATCCGTTATCATCACTTTGGGGCCCTGGATGGATGCGCTCGGCGTTTTAAGGTCTTGCCCGTATCGCATATTCCAGTAAGCCTGGTAGGGCCGCTGCAGGATATCGATATAATAATCGGCAAGCTGGCCACCGCCATTAAAACGCTCATCAATGATGATCGCCTTCCTGTTTGCCTGCGGAAAGAAATAACGTTTAAAATAATCGAAGCCCAGACCGGCTGTATTGGGAACATAAACGTATGCAACCCGTCCACCCGTTGCCTCATTGACCATTTTTAAATTGCCTTCTACCCAGTCGCGGTTGCGAAGATCTGTCTCATTTTCAACAGGTACTACTTTTACAACCTTCGAACCATTATAGTTTGGATTGGGACCAATGGTAAGATCTACGATTTTACCGGCGGTAGCTTCGAAAAATTTATATAGATTTTCCGTTGCCGTAACATCTTTCCCATTCACAGCCAAAATATAATCGCCTTTTTTGGCATTGATGCCGGGTTCGGTTAAGGGTGAGCGCAAATTTGGATTCCAGTTAAGTCCTCCATATATCTTTTTCAATTGGTAGCGGTTATTGGAAATCACGAAATCAGCGCCCAGCAATCCGCCACTAACGGTAGTGCTTACATGCATTTTTTCGCCTACCGCTGTTACCGGTGGTGCCCTACCCCTAATTCACTGCACATCCATTGTATCAAAATATTGAGATCACTCCTGCAGGCCAGGTCCGGGAGGAATTTAGCGTACTTTGTTTTCATCGCCTTCCAATCCGTTCCATGCATACCCGGATCATAAAAGTAATCCCGGTTAACACGCCATGCTTCTTCAAGGATATTGGGCCATTCTGCTACCGGGTCAAATTTAACCTGCAGGTCCGCCGTATTGAGCATCCCTCCTGAACTACCCGGTTTTTGGCCCGTATTGCTGATACCCCAGTTATTACTTTTTACATACAACATTTTTTTGCCCGACGCGGAAATCTCGTACCCCTCAACTTCCATTACCTCCTCATCTTTTCTCTTCTCCAGGTCAAATTTATGCATCATGCGGCTGCTGTTATCATCAGCGGCGGCAATATAAAGCAGCTCCCCTTCTTTCCCCATCCCCAGGCCGTTTTAATTTCCTTCCTTCACCGGAATATCGATCACCCGGTTTTGAATGCCATCGAGGTCGATTTTAAAAGCAGTCAATTTTTTATCCGTGCCGGTGCTATCCTTTTTTTCTTTTGATGTTTTATCTTCTGTCTTTTTATTTTTGTCATCACTCTTTGTTTCTTCTTCATCACTTTCCCTTGCGAAAGGAGAAGTGGTTTCTTTCTGAAGCGTAAGCAGGTATATCGAGCTCGTCGAACGCACGTCGTTGTTGGATTGATCAAACCAATTTACAACAGGACCGGCGTTGGTAGAAGCAAAGAAGAACATGTATTTTCCTCCTTTATCAAATATGGGTTCGGATACATCGCTCAGGCCGTCCGTGACAGGAAAAGATTTATCCTGTTCCAGCGAGTACAGCAATACCTTTTTAAAAAAAGTATTGGTTACCTGGGTATACACAACCCATTTGGAATCCGATGACCAGTCACCGAATTGCTCGCGAAAAGCCCCTGGAACATACAGGTCATCTGCGGCAATTTTTTTACTGTTGCCGGTAGCTATATCCATTATATACAAATTTCTCCCATTGTCAACATAGCATAGTTTTTTACTATCCGGCGACCATTTAATATGAGCGTAAAAACCGGTACCTTTTAATTGAATGGAACGCGCCTCCCCCTTCCCATCCTGAGCGGTAATATGCAGTGCATATTCCCCTGAAGCATCAGAAAAATACGCAATCGATTTCCCATCCGGAGACCATGCAGGATACTTTTCATGTACGCCGGGGGTATTTGTAAGGTTGCGGGCATCTCCTTTTTCAGCAGGCACAGTCATGATTTCACCCCTAAAATCGAAAACAGCCCTTGATCCTGAGGGAGAGATCGTTCCGTTCCGGATGTATTTGCCCCCTTTTACAAATCTTGAACGTAGTTCCAACAGGTCTGCAGCGATGCCTACAGTAAGCTTCTTTGGTAAAGCAGCAGTAATTTCAAAGGTGTGTAAATAGCCCGCCTGTTCCAGGATTATCTTACCCCCGCCACCAGACATATTGGTAACCGGGAAGTCGTTGAATGTGGTTAATTGCTTAACGTCTTTTGATGACAACGTATAACAAAACAGGTTAAACTCGCCATTACGGTCGCTTAAAAAATAAACCTTGTCTCCCATCCACATCGGCTCGGTATCATTACACCCGCCCGCGGGCTGCGGGATCTTTACTACTGATTTATCCTGGAAGGTAAATAGGCAGATATTTGAAATAGAACCTCCACGATAATGCTTCCATTGACGAAAAGCCTCAAACAGTGGGGTATAAGCGATGGACTTGCCATCAGGCGAATACGATGCATGGAAGGCATTTGGTATTTCCAACTGCACAGGAAAACCGCCAGAAACGGGTACCGTAAATAATTGGAAATAGCGGTTGGTAAAAACTGCCCGCCTGGAAATAAACATAATATTTTTTCCATCAGGCGTAAAACCACGTACCATATCTGCGCCGGGATGCCAGGTAAGTCTTGTTGGTATGCCACCTTCCACCGGAACAATATATACATCTGTATTACCATCGTATTGTGCGTTAAATGCGATCATAGATCCGTCCGGTGATATGGCAGGATTGGATTCAACCCCTTCATCGACTGTCAGCCGCCGGGGCTGTGTACCATCGGCATTGGCAACCCAGAGGTCTTCCGCATAAATGAAAGCAATATGATTGGCACTGATTGCAGGCTGGGCAAGCATCCTCGTATCCCTGGTATCAATGCCGGAAGCGTACGCGGGAAAAAATGTTATTACAAATAACAGGACCGGACAGGACTTTTGAAAAAACTTCATAGGGGAATAAAATTTAAATAAAATTTAAAGTAAGATGATTTGCTGCCTTTTTCGTTCAGTTTAAATACATTATACAGTCAATGCCAGGGCATGTGCAGCTAGTATAGAATGAGTTACTAAAGTAATCATTTTTGGGAAAGAACTTAAGTGTGTCAGGATAGCTGGTACCTGCTTGTTTATCCTTTATCGCGGCCACCACCTTTTCGGCCGTCATATATTTAATCCTGTTGATTTAATGCCTTCGGGTAACGGAAGGTAACAGCCCACCGGGCACATTTTTTTCATAAGTGCATATCAAACACTTTTGCCGTGGATAAGGCCTTCGAAAGTATATTTATGTTCACACCAAAATTTATCCAATGCTATAAGGCGGGGTTTCAGGAAAGAAATAATTGCAGGCCAATCTTCTTTGTTTAAATAAGTCACCTCATTGAGGGTCGCATAAATTTCGCTGATGACTTTACCATCCTGGCCGGTAGTCAGCAGACTCCAATTCCATTCCTCAAAGGTGATGCGCTGCAATATGCTTTGCAACTCAAGGAATTTATCGAAATATAATTTTTGAACAAGCGTATCCTTATGCGATAAATTGATCGATATCTTCGCGGATACCGTACCGGCAGTCATAATAAATCTTACATCCTTCTCGCCTGTTTTATAATTAATCCAATTGATCCTGTGGCCTTCGGCGGAAAGTAAGGGCGCAAGGTAGCCCCCAAAGGCTGTCCAGAATTGCTGTGATAGTAATGAAGATTCCTGCCTGGAATACATAATCAGAATTAGAATTAAAATAAATACCGTCTGTACCTTAATGCGAAACAAATTTTAACCCGGCGATTGAACTTATCAGTGTAACAATAAAAAACAAGCGCCAAAAATCTGCGGGCTCTTTAAAAAGCAACACCCCGATAATAACGGTACCCGCGGCGCCGATACCAGTCCACACAGCATAAGCCGTTCCCATGGGCAAGGTCTGACTGGCTTTATAAAGCAGGAACATACTTATGGAAAGGCTGATAAAAAAACCTGCTGTCCATAGAGCGGAGATATTGCCGGTGGTAGTTTTGGCTTTCCCGAGGCAAGTGGTAAAGCATACTTCAAAAAGGCCGGCAATGATTAAAATTATCCAGTTCATAAAAACGATTGATTGATAAATGAAGACTAATAAAAACTAAATGATTAAACCGCTGTCTAAGGTAAAAGGCATAGAAAATATTATCGTCCCCTGCTTTTTCATATATTAATTTTAGAACGATCAGCATAAAAAGTTTTTCAAAAATGAGCAGTTCGGATCGGCAGGTGCCCTGCGTAATTGCTGCTCATTACCTTCCTGTCATAAGCAGTTCACTATTCATATTTTTTATCTGAAAGTATTAAACCACATTTACTTTCATACCCGGCTTCCATCTAAGACAATCAAGCCGCTTAGCAATTATTGCACGTTGTTACCGGCCTGTATGATTTCTTTTTAGCAACCTGCATGTAAAAATAGCAAAGCGTAATCACGTGACACATTTTATTAGCTTTGCAGCCTTATGACAATCAAAACAGAGGCGGTTAAAACATGGAAGCTGTCTGCGCCTATTATTCTAGGGGAACTCACGCAAATGGCATTGGGAATTATTGACAGCATTATGGTAGGAAAGATCAGTTACCAGCATCTTGCCGCGGCAGCATTGGTAAACAGCGTCATGAATATTCCTTTTGTACTGGGGTTTGGAATGACGATGTCGGTGTCACAGACGGTATCAATGGCAAACGGGCAAGGGAACGATACAAGGGTATCGCATTATTTATATAACGGGTTTTGGCTATGCACGATCGCGGGTGTCATCATCGCACTGGTTTTGAATTTCAGTAAAAATATATTATTCCATTTGGGCCAGGATACAGACGTGGCAACGCTGGGTGTGCCTTACCTGCTGATCATGGGCTGGTCCATTATACCCATGATGATGTTCATCGGCATCAAGCAATTTACGGATGGTCTTGAACGAACGAGGACGGCTATGTTACTATCGATTGCTTCCCTGCCTGTCAATATTTTTATTAACTGGCTGCTCGTATATGGCAACTGGGGATTCCCAAGATTGGAATTAACGGGTGCAGGTTTAGGCACACTCATCACCCGCATACTGGTATTGTTGATCTTTGTAGCGGTGCTGTTTGTTCATCCGTTTTTCAGCCGATACATGGCGTATCGCAAAGACCATTGGAAGTTACAGGTGGCTACTATCCGGGAAATGATGCAGGTGGGTATTCCCAGCAGCCTGCAGGCTGCTATGGAATCAGGGGCCTTTGCAGTTTCCGGTATCATCATCGGCACATTAGGGGCGGTGCAACTGGCAGCCCACCAGATCGCTTTGAGCTGTGCTTCTGTTGCCTTCATGGTTTCCTGGGGTCTGGCGCAGGGCGGCTCTATACGGGTTAGCAACGCCCGGGGAAGGAATAACTGGAACGATATCGCTGTCATTGGAAAAAGCACTTTACTCAGCGGGATTGGCTATGGCATCGTGGGAGCTTTGGCGTTTGTTGCCTTTAGACATCTTTTGCCCATGTCATTCAATGATGACCGGGAAGTGATAGCACTTGCATCAGTTTTGATGGTGTATGCCGCGATTTTTCAAATCTCAGATGCCACCCAGGCAATAGGCGTCGGCCTTTTAAGAGGGATCAAAGACGTAAAAGCACCTACGGTGTATATCGCAATTGCGTACTGGGTGGTTGGCATTCCAACCGGTTGTCTGATGGCATTTACTTTTAAAATGGGTGCTGCTGGTATGTGGATAGGTTTTGTAAGCGGGCTTACATTATCATCATTATTTTTAAACAGGCGCTTTTTTAAAATTTTGGGTCGAAACGTATAGCACGCGAATGTTTCTTTATTCTTTTGTGAAAGAAAAAGTAATCGTTTAATCAGGGGTTTAAATAAAGAGCAGCTGCATAAGCACTGCTCTTTTTATTATAGGAATACTATTTTACAAATTGAATGGTCTTTGTTTCATTGGCGGTTTCCGTTAGGAGTATATATGTTCCATGGGGAAGTTTTCCGGCAGGAATGCTTATTTGCCCGTTTAAAGCACCGCGGGAACTAATATAATGTTTTGTGCCATTCATATCAATTATGGAAAGTTGAACATCACCGGTGATGCCGGACAATACCAGTTTTATATCGCCAGGCACCGGATTAGCTAATAGCCGGACATTCCATTTGCCATTATTCCTGATCTTAAGAGTTATAACCGGGCTGAGCGAGGATTTACCATCCTTGTCTGTGGTAAGCAACCGGTAATAAACCATAGCCTGTCCGCTGTTCATAACTCCCTGGTCTGTGAAAGTGTATGCATTTATGTTAGATGATGTGCCTGCGGCCGCTATGATCCCGATATTTTCAAAATTCTGACCGTCAAAACTTCTTTGTACGGTAAAGTCTTTGCTGTTTAATTCATAGGAGGTCCGCCAATTGAGGATCGCGTCTGCTGATTTAGGTGTTACAGTAAAATCGGTGAGTTTTACAGGCAACGGTGTAAATGTACCATCTACTGCATAGAGATCCCATTCATCAACATTGTCGCCATTGTTTGCCTTGAATAATACTTTACCATTTACAATAAAAAAGTCTACAGCTGGTTCAGAGCCAGGCATACCTGTAATAATATCTGCTACCATGTTGGTGCCTGCCGTGGTTCCATCACTCCTCCATAACTCAAGACCGTTTACGCCGTTATCTGCCGCGAAAAACAGTCCGGCGGTGGTATAGGCATAAGAAAGATTCTCTAACACTACTCCGTCAGGAATGCCGGGGTTAATATCCCTTACGATATTGGTATGCGTTGCCGTACCATCAACACCATCTGAGATCCATAATTCGTATCCTGTGGAGGCACTGGGGGCAACGAAAAAAAACTTATTTCCCTGGTACAGGGCCCGCATCGGTAAGCCCCCTGCAAATGCATATGGCACAAGGTTCACCGGCAGCGTATTATCCTGCGTTGTGGGCGTAAATGCTCTGAACAAAACTGTACCACCAGGAGTACCGTCCGACTGCCATAGCTCGGAGCGGCCAGTTTGGTCTGCCACCGGGAAAATGAATTTGTTCGGGTAGTTCACAGCGTCTGCAAGTACGATAAATGACAGGGATTGCCCTGGCACAATATCTTTAAGCAATGATGTATTAGCCGTGGTACCATCCGTGCCCCATACCTGGCCACTGCTGGTTCCGTTGTAAGCGGTAAAAAAAACACGGTTATTAAATGTATGAAATGAATTAAAAATAGAGAAAGTAACACCAGGCAATAGTTCGATACCTGTTGAACTGGCGGCACCGGGATTGATATCTGCAAGGATCGTCGTTCCCCCTGAAGTTCCATCCGTTCTCCATACCTCCTCCCCGTTATTTGCATCGGTAGCCAAAAACAACACCGTATTATTGAACTGGTAAAATAACCTTGGGTTGGAAGAATCAGCACCCGCGCTGCCGGTATTGATATCTTTAAGTAAAACCGTTCCCGCATTGGTGCCATCCGACCGGAATAATTCAATACCGGATGCAGGCGTACGTGCAGCAAACAACAGGTAGGTACCGGTTGAAGTAAGCTCATAATTACCGGCAGAATTACTTCCAACAGGGCCTGCCAGCACATCTTTTACAAAGGTAGTGCCGCCGGGAGTACCATCTGTACGCCAAAGCTCACGACCCTCTGCAGGCCGTTCCGCCGTAAAATATATATAACTGTTTAGTACAGCAACGTCATCTTCCGGTGAGGAGGACGGAGTACCAGGGTAAATGTCTGCTAAAAGTGTTGTTCCTCCCGGAGTGCCATCAGTAACGAACAATTCGGCGCCCGTAGCGGGTGTGGTGCCGGCAAAGATTAATCTGCCATTTTGGAAAACGGTACTACCAAGACTGCTTATGAACTTAATGGTAGCAGATAACTGCATCGTACCTGCGAGGCTTCCATCGGTAACCCAGATGGTACTATCAGAATCAGAACTATAGATGGTCCTGGTTGCTGAAAGCGGGTAATCGAATACTAAACTCCGGTTTGAATTGATTTGGGTAACCTGTGCCGTTAAGCCAGTAGCGGCAAGTACGGCAAAGAACGTCACTAGTAGTGTTCTTCTCATGAGTTGTTTATTTAATTTATAATGCGAAATACAAAATAAAAGGATCTGTTTATTTCGGTCTATCACATAAATATGTAAAACTGAATCAGCAACCCGAATAAAGGACGTGTGGTTTTTATGGCAGGCATTTGCGCACTCCTGAAAAAGCCTTTCAATGGATTTTTCGTTTTTCAGCAGCCTTAAATTGAATATGGCTGATGAAATGTATCATGTCAGAATTGGGAATAAATGTAATAATTATTTTTAAAATATAAAATGGTAGAAAAAATATATTATCGATTATAATGCAGGTATCAAATACGGGTACGAGCGGCTGCCGCATACAGGTATAGGGTTTGTTTTAAATTAACTGGATTATTCATTTTGGTTGCTATAGCCCCAAAGGCACGCTCTTTTGGTAAAGGAGGAATTGGTTCATAGTAGCAAAAGCCTCATAGTGGCCTTTTTAATTTATTTGCCTGGATAGGCAAATCAATGTCGCTCTGACCGGGCTTTACCCAATATTTTACAATATATTTTACCATGGTATCGCCTGCGTAAGGCTTTGCAAATTTGTGATAAAGTGGATATGCGATATGAATGGGTAATCCTATAAATTTATATCGCACCTTTATTGTAATTTTCCAAAATAACAGGAGCCGTTTTTAATTATTATATCTATTGTTAACCATAACATCCGAATGAAAACTGTTCGTATTTTACATTTTGGCAAGCAATTCATCCGGGCATTAAAATTACTGCTTAGAAATGACCCTATGCGGCTGGCGGGCGCCACTGCGTTTTTTACCATCTTTGCATTACCACCTATATTACTCATACTGACACAATTGCTGGGTTTGCTTTTTAACCGGAGAAACATTAGCAGGCAAATGTTTGGGAGGCTAAGCGATATTGTGGGCAAGGATAGCGTACATGAAATAATCGGAACGCTCCGGGCATTCAGGGGCCTTGCAGTTAACTGGCCGGTAGCAATTGTAGGGTTTATTTTCCTGGTATTTGTCGCCACTACTTTGTTTAAAGTGATTCAAAGTTCTTTTAACCAGTTATGGATGATCAGGAGATCGGGTAAACAGAGTTTCCGGATGGCCCTTGGAACGAGAGTAAACTCATTCCTTGTTATACTCTTCACCGGGTTGTTGTTTATGGGGTCGTTATTTGCAGAAAGCTTACAGCTTATATTCGGTAAATATGTTACCGAGCTGGTGCCTTTTATAAGCGTGCTTTTCAATAGCGCATTGGCCACGATTATTTCAATTGTTACTGTTTGGGCGTGGTTTGCGGTTTTGTTCCGCTACCTGCCTGATGGCAGGCCAACCTGGAAAGTAGCCCTCACCGGGGCGCTGGTTACGAGCTTGCTCTTCAACATGGGAAAATATATATTACGCTGGCTTTTGCCCAATAGTAATATCGGCGTGGTATACGGCACATCGGCTTCCATTGTATTGCTGCTGTTGTTTGTATTTTACTCCTCCCTGATATTATACTATGGTGCCGCCTTTACTAAAATATGGAGTGAATACATCGGCCAGCCAATTAAACCAGGAAACAACGCAATCTTTTATGTGTACACAAACACGGAAGAAAAGTAAGCTTGTTAGTTACCAGTATGGTTCCAACGCCGGAAATGCTGCGGTCTTTATTCTAAAATAAAGTTGCCTTTTATAAAGAGGCTCGGAAATGCCGGCAATTACAAGGTTCTATCCTGCCGAAAGTTTAACCATTAAAATCTGCCATTCATATATATTAACCCGGGAGAAAAAATTGTAGCGATGTAATATCGCTTACATTTTATTTATGCAATGTTTTTTCAATGGGTGGTTATGGTTGCCGGATCCTTATAATTACCGCAACAACTTAAAAAGACAAAAATGCTGGTATCAAAAACCGCTAATAATAACTACGGTAACTACTGTATAATTTATTGTTGATGGTAAATGGATTACACACCCGGGCAATAAACGTTGGGAACAAATCAATACGGTACGGTAATTCTGTAAAATGGTTCAGAGGGGCAGAAGCGGGGTCAGTCACCCGACGCGGCGGTATTAGAAAGTTGTGGGCAATAAAACAAAGCTACCCCATTAGACAAAAATCAAAATATGACAACTTCAATGACGAATACCTGCTTCAAATTAGTTCCCGTACTTTTATTTTGTATTTCATTTCATAGTAGTAATTCGCAAAAAAACGCTTTAACTGCGGACCTTAAAAAGGATTCCAGTTTTCAAAAATCCAAAAACCCTTTTAAAAAATTTATTGGAGAATGGACTTTAAAAGGCGATAATTGGTCTCAAAACTGGGGACAAGGAGATGAGCATATAAAATTTCCAAATCATCATACAATTTGCCGGCAACTAAATACTGACAATAGCCTTCTTGCTGTAATTGATGGAACTCCACCTTATGGGCATATTTTTTGGTCATATAATCCTGTAAAAAAAGAAGTAAATCATTTGTCGAGTTTTGGATCTACCAGGGCAGGCGTTGGCAAAGGAACGGTAAAAAAAATGGTGATGTTTCTTTAAAAATATCATTCGCAGACGAGCCTTAAGGAACATACAGGGTATATGCTTATAAATGGATTACAGAAAATGAATACCATTTGAAATCGGTTCAATATGATGCCCAAGGCAATTCAACAGGGTATTTTTATGAAGGGATATTTGTAAGAATAGAGAACAGGAAATGATTACCACACAACACCTCTTTGCCACACTGGGGCTGGGCATTGAAACATGAACATTGGATCACTCACCAACAGTAATGCCAGAGGAGGTTTCAATAAAACATCTGTTTATTATGACTTGTGTTTTTCAGTTTCACACCGGCAACGGGCAGAACGGGCAATCAATATCCCTCTTTCAGCAATGGAGAACTTACTGCGAATGAAAGGGCTACGGACATTCACCCGCAGGAAGTAGAAATTATTTTGATTTAAAGAATTCAAATGTAAAAAGTTTTTAAGGTCGTTTTGTTTTTGTTCACTGTTTGTGCATTGATTACCACTTTTTCCCAATTGCTTCTGGCTTACCCGGGTTTGCTTTTTAAAAAGAAAGCCTCTTATAAAAACTTTTATATTTTATCAGATAAGGTGATTGAACAAAATTTACAAAAGAGACTTGATTCCATTGCCTTTATATTAGAGGAAACCGGATTTTATAAGGAGGATAAAATCAAAATAATCTTTTGCCATAATAATAGGTTGGCAGGATTACTTAACATTATTTCATTATCGCCAACCGGGGCAGGCTTTCATCACTTTAGTGGCAACATTTATCTTTTTAATACGCGCATTAAAGCCTTCAGGGCGGAAAACGCAAAAGTGATGGGAGATGACCGGAAACTTATTGAATATACATATCAAAGATTTGAATTAGACGACATCCTTACGCATGAAATTTTACACCAGCTTCATAGCGACAGCATGGGCCTGTGGGAATATAAAAGAAAATTACCGCCTCCACACTGGAAAGCCGAAGGTTTTGCTGAATATTATACATATATCCGGGAGAAGAGAAAAAATGAAAATTACGATTTCAGGAAAAGGGTTGCTTTATATTTAAGATATAAGGATCAGTTTCCATTATTCTATTACAAATCTCAATTACTGTATGAAATTTTAGCCGAATATCAAACCCTCAGTTTTAATGAAATAATGCGGGATGAAATTACAGAAGAAAAGACGATTAGTAAATTAACGCAATGGTATAATGAAAATTAAAAATAAATACAAATGATGTATGGAATTTTTTCAATTAACGTTCTATAATGTCAACAGATTACGAAACCCGTAAATACGGGGAATTTATTTATTTAATACTAAAGCAATATTTTTATTTGCAGAACCTTATTTTTTCACTAATAATTTCCGCAGATCCAATCTGAAAAATTATTTGCATAACATTGACCCAAGCCTATTATCCCTGTGTTTACGTGTTAAAAAAAAATCATGAAACGACTAACCACGATATCTGTACTTATTATTCAGGTTATTTTATATACTCTTCTGGCAAATAAATTGGCGGCCCAGGCAAACTGTATTTTACAGCCTCCGATGCTGCGTGTTGATTTTGGTGGCAACGGCACCCCGGTTGATCCAAATCTATCTGAGCCTGAAAATTATGAACGGATATTTGGAGAATGCCCCCAGGATGGTCATTACAGCATCGTATCTTCCACAAGTGACTGTTTCCGCGGGCACTGGGTTACCTTAAACCAGGACCATACCTCCGGAGATATGACCGGTAATATGATGGTAGTAAATGCGGCTTATCAGCCAGGCGTGTTTTTTGTAACTGAACTTATAGGTTTAAAACCCAATACTATTTATCAACTGGGTGTTTGGCTGTTAAATATTTGCAAGCCTGAATATGAATGCACTTCTATCAGGCCAAACCTGCGTTTTATTATTGAAAATACGGATGGTATTGAGGTGGCAAAATTTTCAACTGGCTACCTAACTCCAACAGGCGAGCCTGACTGGCTGCAGTATTCTGCCCGTTTTACAACACCGGCGAAAGGCGGAAACCTTGTATTAAAAGTATCCAACAAAGCGGATGGTGGATGCGGAAATGACTTTGCCATGGACGATATTACCGTTAGCGAGTGCCTCATGCCAAAACCAGTCCGGAAAGAAACCTCCAAATCACAACAGGTTTTAAAACCAGTCCCGCCGGTAGTTAAAAATGTTTCAAAGCCAAAGCCACCTGCAGTTACCCCGCTAAAAAAAGTTATACCGGTTATCACCAAAACTTTGTTGCGTGATTCCGTGGCGCCTGCCAAACCAGGGGCAAAAGAAAGAGCTGTCATTTCATTACCTCGCCCCCTCCTCTACCGCGCGAATCCCATCGTAAAACAAATTGAAACCGTAAACTCCGAGGTAGTGATCGACCTGTATGATAATGGAGAGATTGACGGTGATACTGTTAGTATTTACCATAACAATTTGCTGGTTGTTTCAAAGGCCGGGCTTTCAGCAACCCCTGTTACCATCCGCTTTAATGTCGACGCAATGCACCCGCATCATGAGCTGGTGATGGTAGCAAATAACCTTGGATCCATACCTCCCAACACCTCCCTGATGATCGTAACGGTAAGGGATAAACGCTACGAGGTATTTATTTCTTCATCGGAACAAAAAAACGCCAAAGTGGTGATCGATCTTAAAAGCCCCTGATTATTAAATGTTAGTTCAAGGGACCTCATTGAAAATGTCCACCCTATCCCCAATATGAACGATACCGCCCATCGATACTTTATACTTAACAAGCCTTATAATATGGTTTCGCAGTTTGTAAGTACGCACAGGGTGAACCTGCTGGGCGACCTGGATTTTAATTTCCCTGGAGGGACGCATGCCATAGGAAGGCTGGACAACAATTCAGAAGGCTTATTGATCTTAACCACTAATAAAAAAGTAACACGTTTATTATTTCTGGCAGACACACCGCATGAGCGGACTTACCTGGTGCAGGTAAATAACCTGTTGAGCAAGCCTAATGTAGACAGGCTGCGGACGGGCATCAGTATCCGCGTTAAAAACGGGGCTTATTATACCACGCCGCCCTGTAAAGTAAGCATAGTGGAAGACCCGGGTATCGTATATAAACCTGCAGGTGGCTTAATGCAACATGGCCCGCATACCTGGCTTTTGATAACCTTAACCGAAGGTAAATTTCACCAGGTGAGAAAAATGTTGGCTGCAGTGCATCATCGATGCAAACGCCTGATACGGGTATCAATAGAAGGACTGGAATTGGACGAACTTGAACCAGGTTGCGTAAGAGAAATTAAGGAAGAGGATTTTTTTAAAAGGTTACGAATTGCTCACCCGGGCAATCCTTCTGAATAACCGGTTTGATCATAATAAATCGGCTAACACCCTGGTTGAATTTGAACTACACTTAACAGTGGCCTATTTACCCGCTTATAAACAAGCCGTAATTTCGTAGTATATCCATCCATCAAAGAAATCCGCCCTTGGAAATCAAAATGGCTCTATGGGGCATTATAGTCCCACCGAAGCAAAAAATTCACCCCATGGCTGTCGTTATTTCTTTGTATTGCAGCATTAAAAATGCGGCACGCTTTTACCTGTAGAAATGAAAAAAACCTCATGAAAAAGTATCTGATCTATCTCCCCCTGATTTTTTTGTTTCCAGCTTGTGTCGCAAAGCGGGTATTGAAAGCATCACAGATGGAAACAGCCAGCCTCCGTGCAGACAGCACACAATTGGCCAGCCAGGTCTCCCGGCTGAGGGATGATATGGCTTCCCTGAATAAAAAGATTGAGAACCTTAACAGCCAGAATTCACAGCTAGGGCAGAAAACGGCAGTACAGCAAAGCCAGTTGAGTGAGTCAGAAAAAACCTTGCAGCAACAGCAGCAAAGCCTGCAGCAACAGCAACAGAAATTACAGCAATTACAGGATTTGCTTTCCCAGCAAAAGAACCAGTCCGACCAGTTAAAGAACAAAATGACAGAAGCGTTAAAGGGCTTCAATTCCAATGAACTTACGGTGCTTCAGAAAAACGGAAAGGTTTATGTAAGCCTTTCTGAAAATTTACTGTTTCCTTCAGGAAGCGCAGTGGTAAATCCAAAAGGTATTGACGCCTTGTCTAAACTGGCGGCCGTGCTTAATTTAAATGCAGAAGTTGCGGTCAATATCGAAGGGCATACCGACAGCATCCCTATCCGGGGCCGTTTTAAAGATAATTGGGACCTGAGTACAGCACGTGCCAGCTCAATTGTGCGCATACTGGTAGACAATTATAAAGTGGACCCGGTAAGGGTCATCGCCTCCGGCCATAGTTTTTTTGACCCGCTGGATACAAACGCTTCACCGGAAGGCAGGGCAAAAAACAGGAGGACCGAGATCATCCTATCTCCAAAACTGGAGGAAATGTATAAATTGCTGGCAATGTAAATGTATTCAGCAAGGTGCCTGGTGAATTCCCAAATCGGTATTTCACCAGGCATTTTTATGTTTACCCAGCGGGAGAAATAATGCCTGGTTATTTTGAAGGAAGATAAAGCGCGACATTTTCCGAATGATTATACCACTACATTTACAGCATGAAGTTTAATATTTTTAGTGAATTATCCTACGAGGCATATACCCCTGCTACTTTCATATTTAATATTCATGCGGCAAGAGCGACCAATCAAATAATTCTTCAGGAATCACTTAGTATTTTACCTTCTTTGGAGCTCAGCGAATTTACTTTGAATTACAATGATGCGAGGTTCATCAGGCTCGAAGTGGCTAAAGGAGCTTATTTTACGATTACCTACCGGGCTCAGGTTGATCTTCAATACCAGCTCATAGAAGAGCCAGCCCTTTTACCCGCTATATCCATCATTCAACTTGATAAAGAGGTGCTGCCGTACCTTTTTCCAAGCAGGCATTGCCAGGCCGATAAGTTACGAAAATTTGCTACAAAGGAATTTGGCGCGCAGCCAAATGAATATACCAGGGTTTCAGCCATCACTGACTGGATATTCCAGCATATTGATTATATCTCGGGAGCTACGGATTCAGGCACATCAGCCTACGATACATTGATCCAGCGGGAAGGGGTATGCAAAGACTTCGCTCATCTTGGTATCGCCCTTTGCAGGGCTTTGGATATTCCTGCGCGGTATTTTACAGGATATGCTTTTAAACTTAATCCGCCGGATTTCCATGCCTGCTTTGAGGCCTATATCGGCGGACGGTGGATATTTTTTGATCCTACCAAACTGGTTCCTATCAATGGGCTTGTAAGAATAGCAAATAGCAGGGATGCGGCAGATGCGGCTGTAGCCAGCTTTTTCGGTAATATAAATTGTACCTATATGAATGTGCAGTGCCTGTTAGCGGACGATGGCTTTATCCCGTTTACAGCGACGGATAACGCGGGGTTATCTATGAATGACTTGCCAAAAGTTAAACCAAACCTTCTTGTTTATTCCCAGCTTGTGGAGACACACTTGAAACCATAAAAGTTAAAAAACCCTCATTGCTGAAGGTTTTTCATAGAAATGATCATGGTTTTAGCATGATAGCTTTCATAGGTATAAATGTGGTTTAAGAGGTATTGGTAAGTCTTAACAGGGATTGGATTTTTTCGACTTTGTAAAGATGGGGCGTAACCCTAAAAGAATTTGTAGAAACAAAAGCCTGGTTTTTGTAGACGGATTTCGATAGCTGTGTCACCAATTATAAGGGATTTCCCCCAGCTCTAAACAAGCCCGCAATAATATGATTGCTGCCGGTATTCCTATTAACTATATGCAGTTTACCTTGCGAGTCGGTACGAACCCAACCTCCACTGTTCATCCATCTATTGGCCTTGGTGATCAAATGCGCAACAGGTTAATTCTTCTGCTCTTCCTCTATTTCGTCCTCCTCATCACCGGTCATGTCATCAAAACCTATTTCATCATCAAAATCATCTTCCCTGTCGAACATGCCATCATCGCTTAAAATGACGAGCAATATAATTTCTCCATCCACCTCACCTTCCTTTAAGAAATCCCATTCTTCTATTTCCCATCCTAATTCAAGTAATTCATTGATACTATCAACTTCATTGATCGTGAAAGGTTTGCCTGGGTTACTACTCAGTTGTGTTGTGTCTACGTTAACGGTAATTAGTTTTTGCATGATCTTATTTTAAGTGTTCAAATTCGTGCGATAAAACGGAATTTCCAAAAGAAGCAGGTTATATTTTTGACAACTTAAAGGTACAATAAACGCTTATTTGAACAAATAATAACAGCCGCATATTTAAATTAAAATACAATCAAAAATTCAAAACCGGCATTTTTGGTAGCTGAAAAAGCAGCATTTGTCGCAGGATTTTAAAATTCAACTCTTATGTTGGATTGTATTATTAATTTGGCGTTATGAAACCTGTATGGTATACGAATAGATGGATCACTGTTTTGCTGCATTCCCTTGCGTGGATATTATTATTTTCCCTGCCTGCATTGTTCAGGGCATCAAATAATCCGAATGATGCACCACACCCTCAGCCGGTAAATGAGACGGCGAATATCATCATTTCAAGGATCAATGACGCTGTGCTGATCTGCTTTTTTTATTTTAATTCCCTCGTACTTATACCAGTTTTATTGTATAAAAAAAAGTACCTGTTATATTGTTTCGCATTAATAATTTGTTTCTCGCTGATAGTCACGCAAGGTGGGTTGCTGCGTAATTATTCCGGCGCGGCCCATTTCAATTTCAGAAAGCACATTTCTATAAGCGTATTTATTTTTATGTTCCTATTGGCCTGCAGCATCGCTTTCAGAACCATACGGGACCGTATCATTGCTGACCGGAACGCACAGGAAAAAGAAAATGAATTTCTTAAAACAGAATTATCCCTGCTCCGCTCGCAGGTAAGCCCTCACTTTATGTTTAATGTGCTGAACAACATGGTAGCGCTTGCAAGAAAACAATCCGCCGAGCTGGAACCATCGCTGATCAAACTGTCATCGCTGATGAGATACATGTTATATGAGACAGGTGAGGAAAAGGTTTCCCTGGAGAAAGAAACGGAATACCTTCAAAGTTATATCGATCTGCAACAACAACGGTTTGGTAAAAAGGTAGTGATCAGTGTTACAATGAAACCACCGGACAAAACTTATTTTATAGAGCCGATGCTACTGGTGCCTTTTGTAGAAAATGCTTTTAAACATGGTACCGGCATGATCGAGCATGCACAGATTATTATTGAATTGAGCGCTGAAAAAAATAACCTGCAATTTAGGGTACAAAATAAATACAATCCTTCTTCCGGCGAGATCAAGGATAAAGCCTCCGGGATCGGTTTGGTGAACGTGCAAAGGAGGCTTGAACTTTTATACCATGGCAATCATAGTTTACTGATCGAAAGAAACAATCATTTATTTACCGTATCACTTCAAATACTTTTATCCTGATGATGCGATGCATGGCCATAGACGACGAACCGCTCGCGCTCGAATTGCTCGAGGATAATATCAGCAAACTGCCTTACCTGGAACTGGTAGCAAGTTGCGATAACCCCGTGGAAGCAATGAAAATTATGGAGCGGGAAAAAGTAGACCTGATATTCCTGGATATCCAGATGCCCGGGCTTACCGGCCTGCAATTTATCCAGAGCATGACCGTAAAGCCGCTGATCATTTTAATAACCGCTTATGAAAAATACGCGCTCGAAGGGTTTAACCTGGACGTTACCGATTATTTATTAAAACCTGTTTCTGTTGACCGTTTTATAAAGGCCTGTAACAAGGCAAAAGAGTTATACGACCTGAAACAATTTCCTAAAGACGCACCCGGAACTATTGAGCCAGGTTACTTTTTTGTACATGTGGATTACAGCATGGTAAAGATCACTACCGCGGATATTATTTACATTGAAGGGCTAAAGGATTATATCAGGATCCATATCAACAATTCCCAAAAGCCTGTGGTTACCCGCATGCCCATGAAAACCATTGAAGAACAATTGCCGGCAGCCGCTTTCCTGCGCATTCATAAATCCTATATTATTTCTATCGCTTTTATCACGGCCATCCGGAAATCAAGTGTATTCATTGGCGCTCTTGAATTACCTGTAAGTGATAATTACCGGGATGCGGTTACCCTTCTCCTCGGCAGGCAAGGGCAATAGTGCATATTAATCCACTTTTATTCCAGTTTACAATCCACCATTTCTCCGTTTCGTCGCAACATTTCACCCCCTTATCTCTTTTAAAAATAAGAGGAGTAATTCACGGGTAGATTTGCTTTCAATATAAAAAGACGTATGAAAAAATTGTTTACAATGATTAGCCTGGCGCTTTTAACAAGGATAGTAACCGCGCAAATGCCGCAAGGAATAGCTCCGGGCAATAGAACCGCAACTCCAAATAACGGGCATATATATGGTAAAATACTGGATTCCGATGGAAAACCCGTTAGTAACGCGTCTATAATGGTAATGCAAAAAAAGTTTGACTCCGGTAGTAAAAAAACAAAGGAAATACTGGTAAAAGGGATGATCACCAAGGGTAATGGAGACTTTGATTTTGACCAGTTACCGGTAACGGCTAACATGGAGTTAAAGATCAGCGCATCCGGACTGTCGCCTTACAACCTGCCCATTTCCTTTATGCCCAAATCCGGCGAATCTTCCGCAACCAGGCCAACCCAGGGAAATACAGGGATGCCATCTTTTGATAAAGATTTTGGAAACATAAAGCTCACACCTGATACAAAACAATTGCAGCGTGTAACCGTTACCTCCAATACAACTGGTATAAAACTGAATGGCGACAAAAAAATATTTAACGTAGAGAAGAATATAATGAGCGCAGGTGGAACCGGCGTAGACGTAATGCGCAATGTGCCTTCCGTTAATGTTGATATCGATGGAAATGTGACTATGCGCAACAGCTCGCCACAAATATTAGTGGATGGCAGGCCCACCACACTTACCCTCGACCAGATACCTGCCGATGTAATTGAGACCGTGGAAGTGATCACTAATCCTTCGGCGAAATATGATGCTTCCGGTGGCGGCGCGGGCATATTGAATATTGTATTAAAGAAAAATAAAAAATCAGGCTATAATGGAAACATACGGGCAGGTGTGGATAAGCGCGGATCCATTAACACTGGCTTCGATTTTAACCTCCGTCAAAATAAAGTTAACCTTACCGCCTCATTAAATGTTAACCAGAACAGGGGCCGTACCTCCGGCACTACGGATCGCTTAAACTTGTTGGATACTCCCCAAACTTCCATATTCCAAAAAAATTACAACAGGACCTCGGGAGCTTTCATTTTTGGAAAAGTGGGTATTGATTATTTTATAACCAACAGGAGTACGCTTTCCTTATCCGCCATAAGGGTGCATGGTGCCTTTAACCCCACTGAAACGATCGGTATCACTACCGACAGTTTATATAACTATGGGAAAATAAGCAACGCCAGTCAGCGTATCACTAAAAGCCACCGCGAGTTCAATGGGCAGGGCCTGGTATTTGGCTTTAAGCACATCTTCCCGAAAGAAGGTGAAGAGCTGACCATTGACGCAAATTATTTTGGCGGTAAAAATAATAATAACGCCCTTTATGCCACTGACTATTTCGCCAATAATTCCAATTTGGTACTTAATAACGACCTTGAAAAAGCGGATGGCTCGGGAACTGACAAAAACTTTACAATACAATCGGATTATGTTTTACCGTTTTATAAAAAATCAAAATTAGAGACAGGTTTACGGATAGCCATTCGCAGCAGGATCAATAATAATAGCAACTTTGTATATGATGATAACCTGCAGGAATATGTTATTATTCCTTCCGCAGTAAGCAATTATAAAAATACCGATAACGTTTACGCCGGCTATGCAACTTTTAGTAGTGCGATCAAAGACTTTACCTACAAGGTAGGCTTGCGTGCAGAGAGTTCCAGCTATAAAGGCGAACTGCTGAATACCGGTGATAAATTTTCAAATAAGTATGCGATAAGCCTGTTCCCTTCCGTTTTTCTTAGCCAGAAATTAAATAACAAACAGGATCTGCAGGTAAGCTATACGTGGCGGATCAAGAGGCCTAACTTTTTTCAGTTGATCCCTTTTACCGACTTTACGGACAAGCTGAATATAACAAGGGGAAACCCTGCCCTGAAGCCCGAGTTTACCCAGGCGCTTGAACTATCTTACTTAAAAACATTTGCTGGTAATAATACTTTTTTAGGATCGGTCTATTACAAACATACAACGAACCTGATCACAAGATACCTTACGCAGGAGCTCAACCCGCTCACCGGAACCAATGACCTGTTAAATACCTACATCAATGCCAATTCAAGTTACGCTACAGGCGTTGAAGCTACCGCGCAGAACTATTTAACCAAATGGTGGGATATCAGTACCAACGTTAATTTGTATAATTCTAAAGTGAATACCAGTAATGTTAGTAAAAGCGAGTCGCAAGCTGCTTTGTGGAGCATATTTGGCAAATTCAACAGCAATTTTAAACTGCCTTCCAATTTTGCGATACAGTTTACAACCACTTACCAGTCTAAGACCAACCTGCCGGTTAATACCCATACAGGGATGGGTGGCCCCCCATGGATGCAGAGCCAGAGCGCATCGCAGGGCTACATCCGTGCGTCCTGGGGTATGGATCTTGCAGTTAAAAAGAGTTTCCTGAAAAACAATGCCGCATCGGTTTCACTGAGTATAAGCGATATATTTAAAACACGGATACAGAGTCAATATTCTTCCAGCACTTATTTTATACAACAATACTCCAGGCTGCGTGATCCGCAAATGATCAGATTGAATTTATCGTACCGTTTTGGCAAAATAGACGCCTCTTTATTTAAAAGAAAAAGTACTAAGGGAGAACAAAACGCAACTGAAGGGATCCAATAAATAATAATTATAAAGAAAATACGGTCTGCCCCCAGGGAAGACCGTATTTTTTTATTCGCAGGCGACGTGTTTTACCTTGCCTTTTTATATAAAACATAATTAGAATAAC
>JBBJMD010000351.1:0-2626 GCA_037719925.1 Ferruginibacter sp. | reverse complement strand
TGATGGGATGGTGGATAGCCAATGAACATATTGCCCCTATGCAGCTAATTTCGCTGGGGATTATTTTATCAGGTGTATTACTGACGAATAAGCGGATTACCGCGTAGCGATATAAAGCTTTTTTGGACCAGGGTTTTGTAAACCGGGACAAGGAAAATAGCGTAACCCTTTAAATCGCCGTTTCAGGATACTTGTTATTCAAGGTTGTGCAAAGGTTCCCCGGAACCTCTTTTGAATTCAGGTGCGAATATTTTACCGGGGTATTACCGCCCGCTAAAAGTACGATCCTTGCAAAATCTACTATACGGTTTACACTGCCATTTCTTCTGGAATCATATCAACCTCCATTTGCTTATTTTTGAGGCTGGTACGGTTATATCTCACAATTATGATAACACTTTTTACCCGGAAAATCTCACTGTTCAAAATAGTCCTGTTTATCATTACACTGTTCCTTTTAATTAATTCGCAGGCTCAAATTGCGGGAAACCCTTTAGTTAAAGGCAAGGTAAGCGATTCACTTCACGCTTTGCCGCTGGCTTTTGCAAGTGTCCGCGTATTTAATTCGGTCGATAAAAAGCTTGCTAACGGAGGCCTGGCTACCGATTCAGGATTTTTTTCCGTCGAACTTCCCCTCGGGAAATATTACGCGGAGATTGAATTCATGGGTTACCAGCGCCTTATAACCGATGACTTTACTCTTACCGGGGATAAGCCTGTCTTTGATGTGGGGTTAATTAAAATGGTATTGTCTGCCGGCACGCTGGAAGAAGTGGTTTTGCAGGCAGAAAAGAGTTCGATGCGATTGTCGTTGGACAAAAAAATATTTAATGTCGGGAAAGACTTCGCGAATGCGGGGGGGTCCGCCTCGGATATATTGACGAATATCCCTTCTGTATCCGTAGATCCGGAAGGGAATGTAAAATTGAGGGGAAGCGATAATGTACGTATTTTAATAGACGGAAAGCCATCTGGCCTTGTAAGTATAAAAGGTGGGAGCGGCCTCCAGCAGTTACAGGCCAATATGATAGAAAGCGTGGAAATCATCACCAATCCTTCGGCTCGTTATGAGGCCGAAGGAATGGCCGGCATAATTAATATTGTGTTGAGAAAAGATAAGAGAGCAGGTTTCAACGGTTCCGTAGAACTGGTTACAGGTTATCCCACTAATTTAGGGGCAGCAGCCAACTTTAATTACCGGCATAAAAAAATAAACTTTTTCATAAATTATGGGATTGCTTACCGGAAACAACCCGGCAAAGGTTCATTATACCAGGAAGTATATGGTGTTGATACTACTTTCATTTTAAGGCAGCGGACTACCGGTGATGTTATTGGGTTTAATAATAATGCCCGGGGCGGACTTGATTATTACTTTACGGAAAACAGTGTGCTCACCGCTTCCTATTTGTACCGCCGCAGTAAGGGAAAACGTATCACCAATATAACGTATGAGGATTACCTTTTTAGTGAGGCAAACCTCACTGGTACTACGAAAAGAAGACAGGATGAAGAGGAAACGGAACCCAATTCTGAATTTGCCATCAACTATAAAAAAACGTTTGCCAAAAAAGGTCATGAGCTTGTTGGGGGAATAAAGTATATCGATTATTGGGAAAATTCCGATCAATTGTTCACCCAGCAAAGTTTTCAGCCAACCGGGCCAGAGATCTCTTCAAAAGCACTGTTGCAAAATTCCATCAATGATGAATATGAAAAACAATGGTTGTTCCAGTTGGATTATGTGAAACCCCTAAGTGAAGAAGGAAAATTTGAAGCTGGTTTGAGAAGCAGTTTTCGTGATATGGTAAATGATTACGTAGTAAATGAGCAAAATAGTTCCGGTGTTTTTGTGCCCCTCCCGGGGCTAGATAATATATTTTTATATGATGAGAATATTCATGCTGCGTATGGTATCCTAGGCGACCGGCATAAATCAATTTCATACCAGGCCGGGTTAAGGGCAGAATGGACCGATGTAAAAACAACTTTGAAGGAAACCCAACAGGTAAATCCCAGGAAGTATGTAAACCTTTTCCCAAGTGCGCATTTCACGGTCAACCTGCCAAAGGAGAACGCCATGCAGCTGAGTTATAGCCGTCGGGTTCGAAGGCCTTTTTACAATGACCTCAGCCCCTTTGTTACCTTTTCTGACAGCCGAAATTTTTTTAGTGGCAATCCCGACTTGGAGCCAGAATTCAGCCACGTGATTGAATTGGGGCATATAAAATCTTTTGGCAAAGGTTCCTATACCTCCTCTGTTTATTATCGCAGTACAACAGGGAAGATCGACCGCATAAGGACGGTGGATGCTGAAGGTAATTCAGTTACCCGTACAGAAAATCTGTTGTCTGAAAAAGCCTATGGCATAGAGTTTACAAGTGGATACACCCCTTTCAAATGGTGGAAGCTTGATTTTAATTTCAATTTCTTTCATGCCGATATAGATGGCACTAACCTGCTATCCAACTATAAAGTAACTACGTATAGTTGGTTTGCCAGGCAAAGCTCCCGGTTCACACTACCTAAAAATTTTGACATACAACTTAGGGCGAATTATGAGGCACCGCAGAAAACGGCGCAGGGGAAAAGAAAGTCTTTATATTATATTGATGTATCCATGAGC
>JBBJMD010000350.1:0-2636 GCA_037719925.1 Ferruginibacter sp. | reverse complement strand
ATTCAGGTTCCGTATTCCATTACCAGTTACTAAAGCGGATACCCACTGTATATGGCTTCATATTTAAACCGGTCTTATAAAAAGATTCAGGGCTGTAAGATCCGTAAAGTCTTACCGGGCCAAGACCAAGTTCCGCGATATAAGATAGCTTAAACCTTTCCAGGTCATAATCTCCTTTGTTCTTTCTTTTTCCCCTTTCGTCACTTTCCTGCTTATTTCGCTGGCTGTACAAATAACCTGCACTAACGCCTACGCTTAAGCTAAGTCCTTTGTTGGTATATCCCGGGCTGGTTGAAAAATTTAACATCAGGGGCACTGTCAGGTAATCGGCCGCAAGCTTATTTTTTGAAAATTGTATAGAATCCCTGAAAATTATGGGAGAACCCGCCTGGCCTGAAACAAAAGGGTTTTGCTCAAGGTAACTGATATTTGAAGGGGATTTGTACCGGTAGTTGTTCAACTCAAGGCCTAAGCCATATTTCAGATTTACATGCTGCTTTATTATATTTAACCGTTGCATAAAAAACCAAATGTTCACATTAATGCTTTTACCCTCCCTGAGTTTGAAATCATTTTTGCCCAGCGGCACTGCACCCGGCAGGTTATAAAGGAAGCCACCCGTGGCACTATAATTTGTTTCATCAGAATAATTTGAAATACCCAGGTCTAGGATGCCCCAGTTGGTACTTACATTGGAAAGTTTCTTCCGATGTTTTCTGCCCATGGTTATATGAGTATTGCCGGACCTGTTTTCACTCGTTTTATCCGGATCCCTTGTGATGATGATGTTGCCGATGCGTATGGTGTCGGGCTCTTTACCAGGGGTAGTTTGTGCATTGGCTGCCGTGCACATCGCTACGAGCGCCATTAATGTAAATAGCTTATTCATCTTGTCTCTTTTAAAATTTTATTGAATTGTAAATTCCAGGTTGGCGACTTTAATATTATTGCCGCCGGATTTGATATTAGTGTTCCGGGCAAGTACTCTTTTTACTTTGCGGAATATACCGCCGAGTTTTGTTTTCTTTACTTTGTCTTCATCCATAAAGAGAATACGGTCATCATTATCTTCACTGTTGTCAGTAAAAGATGTTGAAGAAGCATACACGATAGCAGGGCGCCCGCTGCCAGTAGTTTTGCCAATTTCATTGTTCCCGGGATTTGCAATGTTATTGGGTTGCTTCTCATTTATTACGTAAGCGGGTAGGGTTTCGTTACCTTCAATTTTGTTAAGGTTATCAGAATATGGTTTTGGCAATTTATTTTTTTTCACAACCACGGTTGTACGCTCAGCGCTTTCTTTTGGTAACCTTTGTAATATCTTCCTGGGGGAATGTGTAATAATTTCTGCTGCCGGAGCGGGTTTTGCAATTACGGAGGCGGTAGCCAGGTCTTGCTTCTTTGCATCTGGCGGCACAAGGGAAATTACGGGTTGGTCTGTTGCCGGTTTGATTGCACCCGTGGTTGGCTTTTGTTCCATATTTTTTACTATCCCGCCATTGGTCACTTTGCCGCCATTATTAACCAGGAGCAATGCTCCCCATATTCCAATTCCAATCAGTACTGCTGCAGCCGCTACCCTCCGCCATGGAAAAGCGATTACCCTGCCGGGTTCTTTTCTATACAATGATTGCTTGTCGCTGAATATAATGGAAGTGTCGGGTAATAACCTGGATTCCTGCAATGCCGCCCATTCCTTGCTGACAGCAGCATCCGTTTTTATTAATTCATCTATTACCTTTTTCTCAGCCCCTGTAAGCTCATTATCCATAAGCAATAACAACTTTTCCTGCAAGGCGCCAGTAATAGTTTCATTTTTAAATAAGCTGTGTTTATTATCGAAAACAACAGCATCCGGTTTAAGGATGCTTTGTTGCAGCATTATCAATTCCTCCTGCAAGTCGGGGTTCGCTTCCACAAAATCTTCCACGGCTTTTTTTTCTGTCACCGTTAATTCATTATCGGTATACAGTAAAAAAACTGTTTCGTAATTATGCCTGTTGATAGTCATTTCTTTGTAATTCGTGGTTTTGATCAATTGACAGCTGATGGAAGGTAAATAAAAGGAAACACCAGCCAGCGGTTAATTGTTTATATCACATTCTCGGGTTTTACAATATATTCTCTAAGTTGCAATCTTGCACGGTGCAAATATACTTTTACCTGGCTATCATTTAAACCGGTTATCTTTCCAATTTCTTCATAATTGTAGCCTTCATAATCCTTCAGCAATACAAGGCTTCGCTGTGTTTCATTCAGCCTGTTCAACGCTTCCTCCAGTACCCGCTTCGAATCATGCGGTGATTTATTGGTAATTCTCGCTTCTTCGTGGAAATCCTCTTTCAGTGTTATTCGTTTATTTTTCCTGATGTGGTCGATCATTTGATGATAGGCCACGGTAAATAAATAGCTTTTGCAACGGTCGTTTTCCACCTGCAGCCTGTTTACCCACATTTTTTCAAAGGTTCCCTGCACAATATCTTTGGCATCCTCTTCATGGCGCAGGTTTTTAAGAATAAAACGATACACATTATCTGCGTACAATTTCACACATTGATTGTATTCATTTTCGGTCATACAGCAATTGGTGCTGGTTTAGTTGTTGATTTGGCTAATACATTTATATACGATCCTGC